>JAYVKA010000515.1:0-10034 GCA_043768885.1 Planctomycetota bacterium | reverse complement strand
TGCGCTTCTCGACTGCGCTGAACAACGGCTCGCATTTCATTTTTTCCGGAACTTGGTATGGCATCTTGAGCGGTCAATTGTGTCGCAATGACTGGCGACCGCAACTGGCGGGAGAATCGAATGTGATAAATTGGAAGACATCCAAAGCGACTTATTTCGTTGAATTCTGCAAAACGCCTGAAAATGAATGCTCCCGATACTATTTTGTTGACAATCACGATGGGTGATCCGGCTGGGATTGGGCCGGAGGTGATTGTTGGGTCGTGGGGTGATCCGCTGTTGGCTGGTGTCGCGCGGCGGGTCGTTGTTGGGCGGGTGGCAGTTCTGCAGCGGGCAGTTGAGTTGTTGCGGCTCGATTTGAAAGCAGTTGCGATTCAGGATATCGGGCAGCTTGCCGGGATGGGTGACAACGAGATTCCTGTTTTGGAGATCGAATATCCCGACGCTGATAGCGCGCAGCCTGGAGTCAATTCGGCAATTGGAGGCCAGGCGGCTTTCCTGGCGATCGATATGGCGACGCGATTGGCTCTGGCCGGTGCGGTCGATGGAATCGTGACGGCGCCGATCAGCAAGAAGGCGTTGCATATGGCCGGACATACACAGTGGCCGGGGCATACCGAAATGCTTGCAGACCTGTGCGGAATTTCGAAAACTGTGATGATGCTTTATTTGTCGCCGCGATGTCCGCTGGTCAAGTCGCCGGTTGGGCTGGGCGTGATCCATACGACACTGCACATGTCGGTTCGAGATGCGCTCGTTGCAATTTCCGGTGAAGCGATCATCGCAACTTCCAGGTTGGCAAATGATTTTGTGATGGACATGTTACGGGCGACGGGCGAAACGCGTTTGCCCCGAATTGGAATCGCTGCTTTGAATCCTCACGGCGGCGAAGAAGGAATGTTTGGCGACGAGGAAATCCGGATCATCGCGCCGGCTGTGATGGAAGGAATACGACAGGGTCTTCCGCTGACTGGTCCCCTGCCCTGCGATACGCTGATGCATCGCGCGGCCGATGGCGAGTTTGATTGCGTTGTTGCGATGTATCACGACCAGGGACATATCGCTCTGAAATTATTGGGCCTGCATCACGCAGTGAATGTGACCCTGGGACTTCCCATCGTCCGGACCAGCGTGGCGCATGGCACCGCATTCGACGTTGCGTGGAAAGGGACCGCGCGGCACAGCAGCATGACCGAAGCGATTCGTGTTGCGTCCTGTCTGGCCCGAATACCTGGCAGTCAGTAACCGAACCTGGCTGACTGTTCCATTTTTTGAGCCGTGAGGCCCGAGTGGCCGGGCCAGAGACGCTACCCGGTGCCACACGGGCCTCACGGCTCATAAAACGGCGCGCTGTCCAGTTGGAAGGCAGGCCAAAGCCACGAATCCTCTAGTGAAAAGGCTCAGACAAGAACATCCTCACCCGGGCGATGTAATCACTCGTCTTGTCGACCGGGTCCTTGTATTCCGATGGAATTGTGAACGTGTCTGCGGCGATGTCGTTCTTGCGTGCAACGTGGTGGAGCTTGAGTGAAACGAAGTTCTGGTAAGTTGAGCCCGAGCCCGACTTCTGCAGGAATACGACGCGGTAGGGAAAATTGTCGAGATATCCATCACTGCCAAAAGTGATTTCGACTGCGTGTGGCAACTGAATCGGCAACTGGTCCCATCGAACTTCGGGCTCAATCGACGCCGGATCGACTTGACCGTGCAGCAATTGTTGCAGTGCATCCTGCCGCCAGGTTCCGCGAATTGTTTGAAAAACAATCTTGTGATCGCCTACGACCGATTCTTCGGTCTTCAAAAACTGAAATTCGAAAGAGCCTTGTAATTGCCTCAGCAACGTTGGCAATCCGCCCACGCCGAACCAGCCTGTGGGGCCGGCAATCGAAGTAATCTTCGGTTCAGGCAAGTCCGGTACCTGATAGAGGTCAACGTACTCAAGTGCTTTTGAGTCGCCGAAATCGGTCATCCGGTAATGAAATCGACCGTCAAAGACCTGCGACACGCTTAAGCTGAATTCGGGATTGTTGAAGCTGAAATCCCATCGAGCGCGGGGGACGCCCTGCCCTGTCTGGATATAGCTGCCGGTGGCGGTACTTTTTTCGCCAAGCATATCGACTTCGATGTCCAATTGCGCAATCAAACCGTCAAGCGATTGGAGTTGCCGAATGCTATCAGCCAATAACTGCTCCGGATTTGCAGAATTCGGCGAACCGGTTTCGCCGTGAGAGACTTGCAGTGCCGGAATATTTTTGTCGGTGCCAGCACTTGCTCCAGGCGGCGCAGACTGCGGCGACCTTGCCAGCCAGATACAGGCTGCGCCGGTCGCTAGCAGGGCAATCGCTTTGGGTAAATCCAGCTTCATGAGTTGGTTGTAACGGTTTTTCCAAAGAATGGAGTCAATCGGGGCCGAACATAAGGCAATGACTTGTCGTGGTCCAGGAGCATCCATCCGGCTGCGCGTTCTTCCAAAACGGCCTGAAACAGTTCGTCATGGGATGATCGCCAGAGTTTAGGGAAGTTGCCACCTGACCGTCCACGGCAGTTTGAACTGGTCAGCGAATGTCGCTGGCAAGCATCATCGCCAAAAATGGAAACAAGATTGGCCCATCGTGGCTGATTCAAACCAGTCCGTGTTGTGGGCTGGTACGAGCCGATGCTCCACATGCTCAAGGGGGGATTTTAGGATGAAATTTGGTTACTCGTTGGGCCTTGTGCTAATGTCAGTCGCCTCCGTGGCTTCTGGCCTGCAAATGCACGGCGGCCTTCAGATGCACGGCGGCCGACAAGGCATTCCCGTCAGCCACAATCTGCCTCCAGCCCAAATGCTGTTGGAGCCAGGTCCAGGTGTTGGCGGTCCAGGTCCAGGTGTTATGAACGTTGGCACGGGTGCTCCGGCCGGCGGAATGTACAACGGTGCAATGATGGGCGGCAATCCATACGCCAGCACCAATCAGAATGTTCAGGTCTTGTTTGACAAGCCTGAAATGATGCAAGTCAACTGGGACGTCACAGCAGTCGGCATGTACGACTCGGCTCCATTGGTTGTTCCTGGTCGTCAAAATTTTCAAATGGGTGCGATCTATCGCCTCAAGATTTCGAATATCAATCGCGGTCCAGGAGTGGAACTATATCCAACTCTGGAGATCGGTCCGGGTTCGCAACGCACAGCCGCTTACCTGGCTCACTCTGCGATTCCGATTCAGCTGACCGCAGAAGACTTTGACCAGGTTACCGCCGGTAACTTTGTAACCAAAGTCATCTACGTTCCAGACCCCGAGTATCAAGAGCTTGCATTGGCCGGTGTAGACACACTGGTCAGCACCCGCCTGGATCCAGGTGTTGATCCGGTTGTTGAAGCCGACCGTCGCGGTGCGATCCTCGCAATCTTGCGAATCGGCAACAAAGACCTCAGCCTGCCAGGCACCGACGACGGCATGAACGCCGGAATGAATGGCGGAATGGTTGCTGGATACGGCGGGATGGGCGGCGGCGGTGACGCCAGCCAATACATCAGCGGAGTCAACGGTCCCCACTACGGCATGCCAATGACCAGTACTCAAATTGGTTTGCCAGGCCCTCCCCATATTCCAATGGGAGGACCAGCCGGTTTGCAGAGCTATAGCATGTACAACCACACTGCGACAATGATTCCAGGCCCAACTCCGAACATTGACGTGCATGTTCGTCAACAACCGGGCTTGAGCTATCCACGACCTGCAAACAAGGTGTTGATCAATGAGCAGACGATTCGTCCGAATCATTACAACAATCAGCCGCCTGCTGACATGGTGCATGGCCAAATTCCGCCGAACTGCAACCCTTACCAGGGAGTTCTGCGAAATCGCTAGGACATCCAGCGTTCGGATTTGAACAGCCACCGAACTGAATCGGGCCGCGATGCAACAGATGCTGTTCTCGCGGCCCTTTTTTATTGGCATTCAGAAAAACCAAAACTGCAAGCAAACGGGCATCAGGTACAAGCGATGAAGCAAATACAAATCCGGATGACAATCGCGTTGTCAGTCCTGGTCGCAGGCCTCTCCTGTTTCGGTGCCGCAGCAACGGGACAACAGCAGCCGTCGCCGCACCAGCTGTCCCACATCAAAATGGCTCCGGGCGATATCGCCTTCAACGCGCTGATTGCCAACCCTCAATGGGTTGCCCAAATCCAGCCCGTGCGAATTCGCATCCCCGATAACGCGCAGGTTTCACTTTGGAATTCTGCCGATTTTTCGCCGTCCGACAACCACGAGCCTGTGATTGGTTTGTCGGTTGGACCTGTCGCCCGATTCAAAGTCAATTTCCCGGTGCCTGGAACGGAGCTGGAAGTCTATCCGACCATTGAATTGATCCACCGGCTGAATCCGCCACCTGGTTTGGAAATTCGCTTTCCGGTCGAAGTGGTTTTGACTCAGGACGATTTGGTTCAGGCATCCCGGGGGCGATTGGTAACCCGAGTGGTTTACCTTGAAAACCCCGAGACCACCCTGCCCTACCGACAACGGGCTGGCGAACAGGATTCGTTTGACGTTGGGGAACAGGAAGATCCACTGGCCGCTGCTTCGCGTCTGGGTCGTCCGATTGCAATCGTCCGCCTCGGCTCGCGGGTTCCAACCCCGGAAGAAATGAATAGTGCCTTCCATTCAGGTGGCGCTCCGATCCAGGAATTCCCGCAGCAGTTTCTGGAAGAAATTGGCTTTCGCCCCCGGTCACCGGGTTCGGTCCGCATGGCCAGTTGGCAAGACGGCGCGGAAGCAGTTCCATTTACGCCGCGCGAAGGCCAAATCGTCGAAGGCCCAACGAGTTTTCCGATGTCGATCGCCAATCCAATGACGGCTCCGGGAATGCAGGGTGAAAATTGCGATCCTGGTCAATTCCGGTTTTCCGTTCCGGCTCAACGCGACGAGTTTTTGTTCGATGGTGACGACCGGAATTTCGAAGTGATGGTCGACCAAAACTGGAACCTTTACGGACTGGATACCGAAGACACTGTCGGGCACTTTGATACACTCGACGGTCGGCGGCTGGTTGTTCCCAGCAACCGCGTCGCGATTTACTCGCCGCGATTCGCAACCGTTCGCCGCGTCGATGATTTTGGTCACAGTTCGGGAACTGCCAAGGTTTCGCAATTTCGTGACAAGGACCAGTTGCAATCGACCAGCGGAAAAGACTTTTCATCGACGACCATGCAACAGTTGATGCCCGGACTCAATCGCGGCACCAATCGCGCGACCGGAATCATTGACCGGACTCGGGGCGTGTTGTCGGATCAGGTTGTGCTGCTAAAAGGGTTGCGAAACGGGCTCTCACCGTATGCTGATCTGCAAATGATCCGATTTGGAAAACTCGCCACCAGCGAAACTTCAAGACTGGAACTCGGAATGCAGTCGGCTGGCGTCTGGGAAATCAACGATGGCTTGCAGGTTATCGCCGACCGAACGCAACCGGTAATCGTCAACGATCCGGTGGCCGTTCAGGAATTGTTGACGGTCAAAGTCGGCGATGGCGAGTCGCTGTTGCGTGTCGTAAAGATCGCTTCGAAGATTGCCGCAGAACCCGGTGAAGACGTCGAGTTTACGATTCGCTTTGACAACATCGGCCAACAGACGATTGGCAATGTGACAATCATTGACAGCCTGACTCCGCGACTGGAATACGTTCCAGACTCATCGGACTGCACGTTTGAAGCCAGTTTTCTGACCGAACGGAACGAGGGCCAATCGCTGGTCCTGCGCTGGGAGATCAAGGAACCGATCAAGGCCGGACAGGGCGGAATCATTCGATTCACGTGCCGGGTTCATTAGTCAAACCCCAGCGTTCAACCCAAGAAGAATTCTGTCAAAAGCCGCCAGCGATACAGTTCGCCGGTGGCTTTTGTCGTTTCGTATTGCTTTCAAAGCCGTTCACAAACTGGCATGCGTTGATCCGTTTCTCTAGAATCCAGGCTATCTAAACGGAGCAAATTCATGAAATCAGCGTCTTTTCGAAGTTTCCTTGTCGCATTCGGATTTTTTTTGGGCCTTTGTTGTTGTTGTTGGCGGCCTGCGTTTGCCGGTGGCGGCGCGGAAAATGTGTTGTTGGTCGTGAATGGCGACGACGAACCCAGCCGGATGGTTGCCAATTGGTACCAGCGATTGCGCAATATTCCCGATTCCAATGTCCTTTTCCTGCGGGGAATCTCCCGTTCCAACCTTGCCTCATTTAAGGAAGGCAAGGAGTTAATTGTCATGCCGATTATCGCAGCGATTCAGCAGCGAAAACTGGATGGTCAAATTGATTACGTGGTTTTTTCTTCGGGTTTTCCGACGCAGGTAGAAATCGATGATTACAGTACAAAATTCATCGAGCTCTGGAACAAATCCCAGGCAGAAAATGACGGAGGCGCGGCAAGAGTCTTTTCGAATCGGGCCTCATTAACTTCCTTCACATATTTTTTCGCACACATCATCGGCGACAACCCGTCATTCCTTGGGCCAGGTGCGAACAACTATTTTCGCAAGCCTGTTGGGATGGCTATGCAACAACCTTTTGGCGGACCTCCCCAGGAGAGTTACGACAAAGCCGTTCAGGCAATTCGTTCCGGCAATGGTTCCGAGGCGATCGGCCTGCTTGAAAAACTTGCACAGGACAACCCGGGCCACATGATTGTTAACTATCGGCTGGCACAGGCACACGCTGCGAATTCTGCTCCCGGCAATGCGGCCAAATCGCTGATAAACGCTCAACGTGCCGGGTGGTGTTACCGTGAATTCACCAGAACTGACCCGTCGATGCAAAACGTAATTGAAAATCCGCTGGTTGCAGGCATCGTTCAGCGTCTGCCAGATGAAGCATACGAGTTGCTTCCGACAACTGGCAATTCATCCCGTTATCGATGGGGCCCCGGAGGGATTGTAAACAACCAGGATGGCCAGGGGCTGCCCTACCTGATGTGTACCATGCTGGGAACGAACTGGGATTTTGGAAATAGCGAAGAAGAGATTATTGGGTATTTGCGAAGCAGTGCGGCAGCAGATTTCTCGCGTCCGTCCGGGAAATTTTTCTTTTCGATCACTTCGGACGTTCGCACGATTACACGTGAGCCCAATTTCAAGGCCGCGATCGATCGCCTGACGGCAATGGGGCACAAGGCGGAGATCGGAAAATCAATACTGCCGCATAACGAAACAATTGCGGGCGCAACCATAGGAGCACCAACTTTTTCCTGGCAAACGTCCGCCTGCACGATTTTGCCCGGCGCGATTTGCGAGAATTTCACAAGCTACGGAGGAGATTTTACTCAACCCTCCCAAACCAAACTTAGCGAACTTCTGCGTTTCGGTGCGGCAGGCAGCAGCGGCACTGTGACGGAACCCTTTGCATTGCAGTTCAAGTTCCCGGATCCAATGATTCATGTTCATTACGCGCGAGGCTGCAGCCTGGCCGAATCATTTTATCAATCGCTTTCCGGACCATTTCAGTTGGTAATCATTGGAGATGCGTTGTGCCAACCATGGGCCATTCCTCCCAAACCTGTGTTGACTGGCCTGACACCAAATTCGACCGTCAAAGGCCAGAATACGGTCAAGATCTCGGCAGAGGATGGGAGCGTTCCGTTCAATACCATGGAAGTCTATTTCGATGGCCGACTGGTAGCGCGGCATGGAGAACTCAAGGACGTGCACTTTGACTCGGCCAAGATGTCGGACGGTTACCATGACCTGCGGGTTGTCGTAATTGATACGACTCCAATTCAGACCCGGGCCAGCAGGTTCGTGCCTTTTGTTGTTGATAACTCGGGACAAAAAGTCCGGATTGAGGCCAAGTCGAACAAAGTTCCTGTGGGTGAATGGCTGGAATTGACAATTTCATCCACTGTGGGTGAACAGGTGGAAGTCGTGCATTGCGGCGAAATGATCGGGAGTATCAAGGGGCGGGACGGAAAATTGCAGATCAAGGCAGTCCGTGTTGGACGCGGACCATCCAGAATTTTTGCGATCGCCAAAGACGACGCCGGCCGAACCGTCTCCAGCGAACCCCTCGATATCGAAATTACGGGAAGCCTTTCCACGGAACCGGTTACTGTACTCAAGTAAAATCGATTCATTCTCGAATTGGTCGTCTGCAATTCCAGTTTGCAAAAACTGGTTCTTGCAGTTCGGCGTAAACTGTCGGATTGCAATCACTGAATCGTGACAAAATGGACCAGGATACTGCAACGACGGATTGTGTAGACTGTTGGAACTGTTTTTGGCCGAAAGGCGTCCGGAGACAAGATACAGACCAGCCTGGCTGGATTTGCCGTTTGATTTTGCGAGGACTCCCCATGAAGGGATTCGGCTTTTTGGCGTTTGTGATCATGACCATTTGCTGCTGGGGCGTTTACGGCCCGGTTCTGCATCACGGTCAGGCGGGGATGGGTGAAGGAGGCCAACTGAGTCTGCTGCGACCGATTATTTGCGTGGGAGTCGCCTACTTTGTAATTGCAGTCATGTTTCCCCTGTTCATGCTCTTTGCGCATGGCGAAAAGGGGCAATGGTCGTTTTCCGGATTCGTCTGGTCGTTTGGCGCCGGGGCCGTGGGAGCACTTGGAGCGATCGGCATTGCCTTGTCATTCAAGTTTGGCGGTTTGGCCGTGTACGTAATGCCGCTGGTGTTTGGTTTTGCCCCGGTTGTCAACACAATTGTCTCGATGGTTATGGGGCGCACGATGAAGGAAGCGTCACTCCCCTTTTTCATCGGAGTTTTGATTGTCGCTGTTGGTGCCGCCGGAGTCCTTGTTTTCAAACCTGCGCCAGCCAAAAAAGTCGAATCGCACACGGCCATTCCAAGCGTGACTCAAGTCAGTTGGCAAGATTCTGGTACCGAACAGGACGAAGCGTCCAGGGCAGAAACGACCGGAGAACACGCCACGGAAGAATCTGCCCAGGAAGTTCAGAAAAAACAGGACAAACCTGCGACAGCAGAAACCAGCGTCTCGTCGAAACCCGAATCGAAACCGGAACGCAACATTGTGATGATTGTGATTTGCGTGGCGATGACGGCGTTGTGCTGGGGAGCCTACGGGCCGATTTTGCACAAGGGGCAAATGAAAATGGCGGGCAGCCGCCTTCGTCCGTTCCTGTGTGTTGGCATCGCCTATTTTGCACTCGCGGTAATCCTCCCCTGGATGTACCTTAACTCGTATCCCGAACCCGGCGGATGGCCTTTTGTGGGAACGTCTTGGGCATTGGCTGCGGGTGCGGCAGGAGCGATCGGTGCGCTTGGAATTATTTACGCGTTCAACTTTGGCGGACGCCCGATCTTTGTGATGCCGCTGGTTTTCGGGGGTGCACCGGTGATCAACACATTCTCCCAAACGCTGGAAAAGGGAATTGGCGACGTCCCCCAGGCTTTCTACCTCAGCCTCGCCCTGGTGATCCTGGGAGCCGTTACCGTTTTAATCTGTGCACCGCGCGGACACGTCAAACCGGCCGTTGTGGAACCTGCGAGTCCCTGATTTTCGATAACGAATGGTCGTGAATACCAACGAAGAAACTTCAGGTTTGCCGGAACAGGCACTGTGCCAGCGCATTGATGTCTTGCTCAGCCATGTCTGGATGGTCCGAACGTTTTTGCGTCACTCCGAGGAAGCGGAAGAGGACGACGAGCTGCAGGAAGTGCATCGGGAACTTTACGACTACATGTTGGCGCTCGGTCCGCCGCTCGAAGCCAGCGACTGGTCGCGCTATCTAAAACTGGCGAAGAAAAAAATCCGGAAACTAAAAGCTGCCTCCGAGTTGTTCACGGCGATTCAGCCGGACATTTCATCACACACCAGTTTCAAAATGGCGGAGATTTCCCTGCGCACAGTTGTGGCGCAAATTGAACAGTTGTTGGCGGGAAAATAGGGTTTCGAATACATTCTCGCCGCTCACTTCTCGCCGCTCGCCGCTTCCCTAAGTCCCCCGCTTGTTGCCATACCATTCGATGTGCATTCGCGGGCAAAAACGGAAACCGCGTTCGTCACACAACGGGCGCAACCACGTTTCCCTGGAACGAAGTGCCTCCAA
>JAYVKA010000514.1:0-20442 GCA_043768885.1 Planctomycetota bacterium | reverse complement strand
ATTACTGGTTCATATGTCAATGACTGGTGAATAAAAAGTCAGTTGGCTTGCCTCGCCTTTTGTTCCATCGGTTTGTTGCCGGAACGACGACGGCCCTGTTTGGAAGGCTCACTGCCATTCACGTTTCTGGAACCGAAGCGGGATTCGGGCCGTTGTGTCCGGGAATTTTCCGAAACCGGCCGCCTCGAATCAGGATTGCGCCGACTACGCGACTGGGGCGCTGGCGAACGCCGTTCCCTTTGCGGCGTGCCGGGCTGAGGCCGCTCGGACCTGCTCGAATCCGGTCTCGACTCGGCAGGTCGAGTCGTATCGGGTTTCGGCTGATTCGGTGCAAGCGGAATCTTTTGGCCGATGAAGCTTTCGATTGCGCGCAACTCGCCTCGCTCACCAGACGTGCAAAACGACAATGCGATACCCTCAGCACCGGCGCGGCCCGTTCGGCCAATCCGGTGAACGTAGCTTTCCGGCTCGACGGGCAAGTCGTAATTGATCACGTGCGTAATGCCATCGATATCAATTCCGCGGGCGGCGACGTCCGTGGCAACCAGGACCTGAACCTTGTTGGCCCGAAATGCGTCGAGTGCCCGCTGCCTGGCATTTTGCGATTTGTTTCCGTGAATCGCTGTCGCGCGAATGCCGGCCTTGTCCAGTTTCTCGGCGACCGAATTCGCGCCTCGTTTTGTTCTTGTAAACACCAAAACCCGTTCGACTTCGGGCGAGTTGACGATCTGTTTCAGCAAAGTGGGCTTCGCTGCCTTTTCGACAAACAAAACCTGTTGTTCAATTCGTTTTACGCTGGTTGTTTTTGGCGTCACGTTGACGTTGAACGGCTTTCGCAACAGTTGTTGGGCCAGTTCGGTGATCTTCGGTGGCATGGTGGCCGAGAAAAACAGCGATTGGCGTTTGACTGGGAGCTTGCTGATAATCCGTTTGATGTCTGGCATGAAACCCATGTCCAACATCCGGTCGGCTTCGTCCAGTACAAATATTTCCAGCTGATCCAGTTTGATAAATCCCTGATTCATCAAATCCAGCAATCGGCCAGGTGTCGCGACCAGAATGTGCGCTCCGCGGCTGAGGTTACGGACCTGATTCACCTGGCTGACGCCGCCGTATACCAACACCTGACGCAATCGCAGATGTTTGCCGTAGGTCGCAAAGCTGTCGCCGATCTGGATTGCCAGTTCGCGCGTCGGAGCCAAGACCAAAACGATTGGCCGGTTAGGGGCCGCTTTTCGGTTTTGCAATCCGAGCTGGTTTAGAATCGGCAATGCGAACGCCGCAGTCTTGCCTGTTCCGGTTTGGGCACAACCCAAAATGTCCCTGCCAGCCATGGCGGCCGGGATCGTTTTGGCCTGGATCGGAGTCGGTGTTTCGTAGTTTTCGCCAGACAATGCCCGACGGATGGGCTCGATCAATTCGAGCTCTTCAAAATTATTCAATGTTCTTTCCTTGCAGGTCAGATAAATCCCATCGGCTCAGAAACCCGGTCGGCCGCCCTGCATTAGCGCAGAACAATAGAGCCGCCCGATCGAACCGAATCGTGAAACCGATGCGTCAATGTTTTGCGTAATGCAAACGTCGCATTCGGTGGGAACTCTGGACAAACAAGAAAATCACAGAATTCGGGGCGTCCAAAACGCCAGCAACTTTCCAGAGCGGTCCACACAACCGATGGTCAGCAGCAATAATGTGCGGCGAATGTGCCGACACAGGTTGGGCGGGGTTGCTAGAGGATCCACCTCTGCCAAAAACCCCGTTTCGCCGGAAAAACGCTCTCGATATCTCTGAGCAGCGTTACTCGCTTGATTCCGGCATCTTTGCCCTGGCTCTTCGTTCAAAGCCAACAGTTCGAGACAGTATACGCTCTCTATCGGCTTTGGCCAAGGGATATTCACATTCTATGCCCTTTTCGACGCATATTCGATATGCAATTTGGGAATCACGATCGTTGTGACATCCATCCGACTGCCGAACCCTACTATTCGATCGCCATTTTTGCCAGAACAAACGACATCGTCGGACGTTCCGCATCAGCAAACAGCCCAGGCTTGGCCGTGAAGCGGATTTGAGACTTCTGGGTGTCGGTCAGCCGGAACGTTTTGGGGATTTGCCCGCGAACCGATTCGGCATGTTCAATAGCCTCCTGCATCGCCACTTTCCCCGGAACGCGAGACCAAGAGATGATTTCCATCTGGAATTCCTGGTTGCGCAACATGGGTATCGATTGTGCGGCAGGGCGAATCGAGTTTTCATCCAGCTCGATTTTGTTGCCGGTCATGTCCTGAAGAGTGTCGAACTCAATTTGTTTGGCCGTCGATGCCTGCTTGTCCAGTCCATGCTGGTACTGGATTTCGCTTGGAAACCGTTTGAAATTTTCTTGCTGACGGTCGATTACTTGTTCGTTGTCATCAGTTTCGTCTGGACCGATTTCACCTTCAGTGCTTTTGTCTTTTCTGCCTGGATCATCAACACAATACAAGGGAGAAGGAGCCGATCGGGACACGACCGGTTGGTTTGCATATTTCCTGGTGAAGCAAGATTGTTGAACGCCGCAGAAAAACTGCTGGTTCCAGCGTGAAGGTTCGCGCCAGTCTGTTCCTTGGCCAGCGAATTCAACACGATAAAAAACGCCAATAAAGCGGTCATGGTGTCGCCGAATGAAACCAGATAGCCCATGTTGGGCTTGGACGGTGGTGGACGTTCTTTGCGAGTCATCGTGAACCCTCCTCGTAACGCTCGATCACGATCCGGACCTTGCCTGCGGAAGTATTGCAATCGGAAACGCCGATTCCGACCAGACCAGGCCGAACCATTTCCCGATGAATCAAAAAGTCGGCGAACAAAACCAGCTGTGGCCCCAAAACCGGTTCGGACACTTGCAAACTGGCATGCACGTTCAGGTTTCGAAGCTGGACCGACAGCATGCCAGCCAAATGCTCACCCTTTGCGGTCACCGTACCAAGACTGTCGATCAGGTCGATCAGCGGAATCTCAAAATTGTGACTGGACATGTCGTCCTGTTTGTCTTCGTCTTCGGTCAACGCACGATGTCCTTCGCCGATTGCCTCAGTTGCGGGGGCTTCGGTAGCCGGCGGCATCTCGGCTCCCCGCATCGCAATACGGGCGGAGCGATTTCGAATGCGGTTGACCCACGTGTCTTTCGGCGGAGCATTGGCTTTGTCGCCGGCAATGCCCGATCCACCTGAATTGTGAAACATCGTAACTTTGGTTTTTTCCGTTCTCTCTTTGGATTGTGTCGCGAACGTCATCAAGAGAATGAAAAACGTCATTAACAGCGTGATCACGTCGCTGTACGTCATAAACCAGGCCGGAATGCCGCCGACAGTTGAAGGTCCTTTTTTCTTCTTGGCCATACGGCACTTGCCAAATGTCTTGCCGTTGAGAAAATCCCCGACTGCAGTCCGGGAGACCGCGGCGTTTCGTCAGGTACTGACGAAAGAACCGTCACTACGCTGCGGCTGATGTAACCTTTTTTCTGCGTTGAACCGGTGACAGGTAGGCCACCAGGCGGTCTTCGACGGCTCGAGGCGAAAGTCCTTCGGCCAATGAAACCAGTCCGGAAATCATTAGCTCCCGAACCATGATTTCTTCGGCACTTCGACCTTCCAGTTTTCCGGCGAGCGGAATGCAGGCGACGTTGGAAATCATGACACCGTAAAGCGTTGCCAACAACGCGACAGCCATACCGGCCCCGACCTTGCTCGGATCGTCCAGCGTCTTGAGCATTTGAACCAAACCAAACAGGGTTCCAATCATTCCGAATGCCAGGGCGGCCGTGGCGGCACCGTCGAGTAGTTTTTTCCCCTGGGCATGACGGCCTTCAATGCTGGACAGTTCCAGTTCCATCGCATTTCGAATCGAATCAGCATCGGCTCCGCCAACGAGAATTTCCATCCCGCGTTTCAGGAACCGGTCGTCGCAACTTTCGATGTGAGGCTCCAATGCCAGCATGCCGTCCTTGCGCACGATGTTGGCCAGGTCCTTGAACTGTGTGATTACTGCCTCGTCGGTTGGAAGCTTGTTGAGAAAACACTTTTTGACAACATTCAGCGATCCAAATACTTTGCTGAGCGGAAAATTGATCAGCAGTGACGCAAGGCAACCACCCACGGTGATCATGATCGATGGATAGTCAACGAATGGTGCGAGACTTGTACCGCCGATGGCGATAGAGCCTGCGACGAGGCCGAAGCCCAGAATGAGCCCAATTACGGTTGCGATGTCCATTGGAAATTCCGCCTGTTGTTACGTGACCGAGTCGCGCCCGGTGCCTTGTGGCAATCCAGGAACGCCATCAGTCATTCGTATTGCGCCGCGACCGGATGTTTTGTCCAGACCGCGACGTTGAACTCGCGAGGTTATTAACCTGCCAATCCAAATTCCCCTTTATCTTCAGCTTGTTCAACACCCTGTTTGCGAGACCAACGCGCCTAAACGTCAATCTTGCGATGATTCACAAAATGAACCACCAATCCAGGTGCTGAATCAAACTGCCTAACGATTCTTTCCCGGACGAAAAATGCTGTTGTGATTCAGGCAACAGCCGTCTACCCAGTCCGGACTACGACAATTTAGGACAGGATTCCGAAAACGATGCAAAATCATTGCAAACCAGGAAAACGTTGGCCAAAAAAAACAAGCTGACGCGGTTTTATGGATTGTAGGACTACCGAATCGCACTAGCTGAATGCGCAGTGCAATGTCGGAGGGGAAAGAGGTCGACGACTATCTGGTCCTTACCAAAAAAGGTGAAACTCTTTGAAGTCCCTGTTTGGAAGTCGCACCAATTCACGGTACAACAACGTGCGTGGCCGAGAGGGAGCAATTCCAGGCGATCTTCTGATTTATCAGAAAGGTGATAACGAAGCGGAAGTTGACGACCGTTTCGCTCAATCCCATGTCCGGTCATCGAATAACTGATGCCCGAAAACGACCTTCGAACTGAAGCTCAATTTCCTGCCATTCTCAAAAATGCAAACTCGAATCCAGATCGCACGCAAACCATCCAAAGTCAGCCGACCTCGACCTGACACAAATAGGTCACGCTCCGTTGATCTGGTCGTCGATTTCGTCCTCAAATGAACGGAATGGCTTTGGGCAATTCTCAATTGCCTCTTGTTTTTTTTGCGAAAAGCCCTTTTCCCCAAGGCATTAGTTTTTTTGGCATGTCAGAAGTGACCATTTGGAGGAGGGACGCTATCGAAATAACCCCCTCTTTTATCGCTGGGTTGCTTCCCGGTGCAGGACAACTAAACTAAGTGGTGGCACTAGCCGGAGGGGCGAACTTTGTGACTGGTGATTTTTCGTGCATGGGTCGTTTTCCAAGTTTGGAAATACCTTGCGTAGAAGCAAAACGTATTCCCTGTCTCGCACTTCAACTGGAGAAAAAAATGTTGAACAAACATTTCGTCTTAGTTACGATCGCGATGATGCTTGGTCTTGCGGGTTCGATTCGCGCTGATTTTGTAAACGGTGGATTTGATACCGGTGACTTGTCGGGCTGGACGGTCACTCCAACGCCGAACGGACAGACTGCTTTGCAAATTGTCGAACCATTCGATATCGACTTCTCTGGACCGTTTCTCGCAAGTAATGCGGCGAAACTTGCAGTTGGGCAAGTGGTATTTGCGTCGGGTGTTCCGGCTGGCGTGGAGCTGACTCAGTCGCTGAGCCTGATCGGTGGAGTTGAGTACACCATCGGATTTGATTGGGCCGCGATGCGCCCGACTGGTCAGGGCAGTAACAGTCAGGGTGGGATATTCGACTTGATCGTGAATGGCGTCTCGTTGGCGAACGCCGCAGCCGGCAGCACAAGTGGATCGACGACCAATTCTGGGCACTTGCAGGCGATGTTTACTCCTGGGGTCACCGGAAACTATGTCGTCGGAGCGCGAGTGCAACGGCCTTTTACAGTTGCCGCAAATCTGTTTCAGTATCTGGATAATTTTAGTGCAAGCAGCATTCCCGAGCCATCGGCAATCTCGGTGGTATTGCTCGGCGCCTTGTTCTCTATTCGTAGGCGCAGATAACCACCGCGCTACCGGTGATTTGAAAACCAGCAAAGCCGCCCTTTATTTTGACGGGGCGGCTTTTTTTATTGTGACAGACCCTGAATGATGCCTCGTGGAAAATGCTGATACCTCCCTCAATAGTTTCGCCAGCCAGGTCCGCGGCCAACTGTTCCACAGAATCAGAGTCGTTGGACAAATGGGCATTTTTGTGCCATTCGAATGACTCGTTGAAAATGTTCTGCATCCAAAACGAGTGCTTGCAACGATGCTGGCTGGTGCCAAATCGCCAATCGGCACAGGTTACCTAAAGCTACAGATCTGCCTGACCGATACGATCGGTATGACTGGTATACCTTCCAGAATTGAACAGTTGGGAACTGCGATCCGGTTTGCCGAATCGGAGCACAGTGTAATCAGTCAGAACATCGCGAACGTCAACACTCCGAATTTCAAGACGCTGGAGATGTCGTTCGATGATTTTCTCGAATCCGCCAGGCACAACAACCCTGATTCTCACTCGAAGGGCGGAGACGGGATCCGGATGGCCAAGGGACTGGTCGAGCGAACCGACGGTAACAACGTCGATCTCGACCGGGAAATGGCACGTTTGAAACAGAACGCATTGCTGTTTCGGACGTTTTCGCAATTGCTGATGTCGCAAATGGATGTCATGCGAAAAGCCATGTCCAGCTAAGACCGGAAACACAAAACGAACCTGCTGAAACAGCCCGTCTGTTGCCGCATTCGCCGCGAATTCATTTTTGAATTCTGTACGAACGCGTTTGACAATGGAATGGCGGCGTCAGTTGGCGTTCACCGAATTCCAATCAGGGTTGTAATCATGCCGAATCGTCTATTCTCATCGACCGGAATCAGCGCCTCCGGGATGTCCGCTGAACGTCAGCGGATGGAGTTGATCGCGAACAACATCGCGAACGCAAACTCCACCCGTTCCGCGAATGGCCAGCCGTACCAGCGGAAAAATCTCATTTTCGAATCTGCGGCTTCGAAAGGAGCAAGCGGACTGGTGTTGCCTGGAGAAACCGGCGAGATGGCGGGCGTGCGGGTCATTGGAACCAGCGCGGACACTTCAGAGTTTCCCATGGTCTTTATGGAAGGCCACCCCGACGCTGACGGGAACGGGATGGTTCGCATGCCCAATGTCAGCTTGCCGAACGAGATGGTGGATTTGATTACCGCCAGCCGAAGTTACGAAGCCAACTTGCGCGCTTTGACGCTGTACAAGGAAATGGTCGAGCAAACACTGTCGCTATTGGCTGGAGGACGTTAATGATCCCTCCAGTACCTCCCGTTAGCGGCATTCCCGCGACTTCCGGAATCGAGTTTCGCAAACAATCTGCCTCCGGTGCCGGCACTTTCGGCGATCTGATTCAGAACTTTGTCCAAAACACCAGTCAGGACCAGCAAACGAGTGGGCAAGCGATTGACAATCTCATTAGCGGGAAAACAGACAACGTTCAGGAAGTAGTCTTGGCCGTGGCCAATGCCGAGATGTCGTTCAAGTTCTTTATGGAAATTCGAAACAAGGTTATTGATGCATGGACTGAGCTAATGCGCATGCAGTTTTAACGGGGAGCGGACTTGAATGGGAAGCGTCAAGAATTTTTCCGACCAAATGCTGAACATTTGGCGAGGCAGCACACCGGCGGCGCGAATCGGCCTGACGATGCTGGTTCTGTTGTGCGCCGGGCTGGTTGGAGGCGTCGGTTACTGGTCGATGCAACCCTATTACGTGCTCTTGTCGGACAATCTCGAAGCCAGCGAAATGACCAAGCTGGTCACCGAGCTGGACCGGGCCAATATTAGTCACGAAGTTCGCGGTGCCGGTACCATTCTGATGGTAGACAAAAAAAACTGGTCCCAGGCACGACTGCTTGCACGAAACAGCGGAGTAGAGCCCGGCCGTTTTGAAGAAAAAGAGCTGGGCATCCTGGATAATCCGCTCAACGCTCCGTCCTACGAGCGGGGAAATCTGCAGCGCTCCCTTGAGGTTTCGATTTCCAGCTTCAAATCCGTCGAAAAAGCCAAAGTCCATCTGAACATTCCGCTTGGAAGCGCATTCGTTCGCACTCGCGTCGAGCCATCCGCCAGCGTCGTGTTAACAATGAAACGAAACGAACGACTTACGGACCGGGAGGCAAATGCGATCGTTCAAGTCGTTTCGAAGGCCGTTGATCGCATGAGTCCGCAAAGTGTGACCATCACAGACACCGACGGCAATGTCTTCAACGTGCCCGACGAGGGGCACGCGGCCCTTGGTCGGCAAGAGGAATTTCGCGCAATGCGGGAACTCGAATGGTCCCGCGCCGCTCAACGAATCCTCGGCTCCATCTACGGCCATGAGAATGTGGTTGTGTCGGTTGCTGCCGACTTTTCATTTCCCGACAGTACGATTATCACCACGCAGATCGATCCAGATCAAAAAGTCGTGACTTCGGAAACCATCAAAACGACAACCACTACCGGGGAAGACCCAACAACGGTTGGAAACGCTGGCATCACCTCGAATCTTGTCAATCAACCGATTCCAAACGCAGGCGGCAAGGTCCTCAAGAGCAAAACCGAAGATCTAATCAACAACTACGCAACCGGTGAAACGAGCGAGACTCAACGGCACCACACCCCAGTTCTCAACCTGTTGTCTGTATCGGTTATCGCAAACTCCACGAAGGCAGCCGACGCATCCGGTGTAGTGCCAGCGGATGAGAAAGCGAGAATCGAGAGCCTCGTCAAAGGGGCCGTCGGCTTCAAGGACGAACGCGACTCCATCACCGTCGAATTCTTCCCGTTCGCCGATGCCGGAATCGAGGATGCAGTTCCGGTCAGTGCCGTTCCCTGGGGGCAAATTAACGAAATTCTCAAAAACGTCTCGCTGGCAGTGGGAGCAATCGTCGCCCTGGTCGTGGCGTGGCTATTGCTCGGTCGAATCAAACCTCAACCGATAAATACCGGGTCAGGCGCCGTAACGACCGACGGGACCAGCCGCTTGCAGGATCTCGGAAAACTGGTGGATGAAAACCCCGAAGTCTTTGCGCGTATTGTTGCGGCCTGGGCCACTTCGACGGCCGGCTCCAGGGAAAGTGCGGGGACCGGCGAAAACGAGACCGGATCAAAACGCGCTGCGTAAACGTTACGACCAAACCACCCCATTCACAGATCACTTTCGGATATCTTCCCATGGCAACCATCATGTTTTCCGCCGACGAAAAGCTTGGGTTGCTCTTGCATTTACTTGGCGAAAAGGCGGTCGCTGGTGGACTAAAAGGCATCCCGTCGGCGCGGGCTGACTCGATCAAGCGATATGTTTCGGAATTGGCTTCCGACCCGCCTTCGTCGGACGAAATACAATTCGTCCTGGACGATTTCGAAAAGTACTTTCGTTTTGCAATCAATACGCTGGGTACTTTCAAAAAACGGGAGTCGGGCAAGAAAAACCCCTCCGGAGGCGACTCGGGTCCTCCAGGCCCAACGATCATCAGCTTCCAGGCGATATCGTCGGGGCAAGACCTGTCGGCGGATCTGGCAAAGCTTGACGCATGGCAAGTCGCGACGGCACTTTCGGCTGATCAACCCAAAACCGTGGCAATCGTTCTGTCGCAAATGTCAGCCGACGCAGCCGGTAGGGTTCTGGCCCTGTTACCCGAAGAACTTCGCAGCAGCAGTTTCCTGCATATGAGCAGTCCACATAACTTGCCCCGTCCAATTTTGGAGCGACTGCTGCGGACGACTTTTGAAAAGGCGAACCAGATTCGTGAACGCAGAAACGAGGTTGACCATACCGACAAGATCGTCTCCTTGATGCGCTCGCTGCCAAAAGCCGTCAGAAAACAGCTGATGGACCAGTTATCGGCCAACGACGAAAAATTTGCGACAGCCGTTCGCGAGAAGATGTACCGGTTCGACGACATCCTGCGATTGGACGACAGGGGCATTCAGGCTGTTTTGTCCAAGATCGCATCGGAACAACTCGTGATGTCCCTGACCCGTGCAGACGAACAGATCGTCACGCGTGTTTTGGGCAACATGTCCAAGCGTGCCCGGCAGACTATCGAAGAAGAAATCTCGTTTAACGAAAAGGCGACAGACCAGGAAGTCGAATTTTCCCGAGGCGAAGTTGCCCAGGTTCTGGGCCGTATGGATGAGGCCGGAGAAGTTTCGCTTTAAACGCAAAACGCAATGAAAGTTGTCATGGACAGACACAATCACATTCAATTGTCGGGAAGACTGACGACCGTTTCAGCCCGATCGATTCATTCGTCGCAGCCCGTGCGAGTGGTTCATCTGGACGGTGATAATTCGACTTCTCTCACCAGCCGAAATGAACCCGCGAGTCGGGTCGATCAGGGAACCGCCGATGACAAACAGGCTTCCGATTCCATAATGGAAGTGCTGTACGGAATTCAGGAACGGCTGGAACAAATTGATTTAGCCAGAAGCCAGTCGCTCGGTGAACTTCAACAACTCGCAGTACGTTTGTCGATTGCGGTTGCCGAATCGGTGGTACGGCACGAACTGCAAACGGATGCGACCAGATTGGAATCACTGGTTTCCCTGGCGATCGAACAGCTACAAACCGAAGAGGCGATCCGAATCCATGTTAGCCAACAGGATCAATCCAGGCTGGAATCGATCGTAAATTTGAAACCGCCGGATCAAACCCTCAGCGTCCATGTCGATCCGACGCTCAAACCCGGCGATTTCCGTGTTGAAGGCGGGACGTATGGACTGGAAAGTCTGGTATCTGACCAGCTTCAATCAATTCAGGACAAACTGCTGGAGAGTCTCGAAGATGCTCAAACTGAACGTCGACAAGCTGCTGGAGACAATTCAGGACTCGGACGTTTTCCGAACCGTAGGCAAGGTACATAGCGCGGATTCCATGGTTACAGCACGAATGCCAGCCTCCATTGGGGAACTGTGCGAAATCAAGTCGTCCGGTGGCAAGAGCTGTTTGGCAGAAGTCATCGGGTTTCGCGGAGGCGAGTCCCGCATCATGTCGTTTTCACCGCTCAACGAATTGCGACATGGTGACCCGGTCAAATCGCTTGGTCGAAGGGCAAAAGTTCCGGTCGGTCCAGGGTTGTTGGGTCGCGTCATCAATTGCCTGGGCGAGCCATCGGACGATGGTCCGCCCTTGCAAGACTGCCGCTGGATCGAGCCTTCGACTACGCCGCCTTCGCCGCTCGATCGAATGGATATTGATCAGGTCCTCGCAACCGGACAAAAAGCGATTGATACGCTGTTGACATTGGGACAGGGGCAGCGAGTCGGGTTGTTCGCAGGAAGCGGCGTGGGCAAGAGCACGCTGTTGGGCGAGATGGCACGCTACGCCGACGCCGACTTGAACGTGGTCGCGTTGATCGGTGAACGGGGACGTGAAGTTCGTCCGTTCTTGAGGGAAGCACTTGGTCCGGACGGACTGGCACGGAGTACTGTCGTTGTTTCGCTGGCCGACGAGACGCCGCTCTCACGCGTTCGTGCTGGCGAAACGGCAGTCACGATTGCCGAGTCGTTTCGCGATTCGGGAAAAAAAGTGCTGCTGATTTTTGACAGCCTGACCCGATGGTGCATGGCGCAACGGGAATTGGGGTTGATGCTGGGCGAGCCGCCAACCAGCCGGGGATACACGCCGGGCGTATTTCAAAAACTGGCAGTGATTCTTGAGCGGCTGGGCAACAGTCACGTGGGATCCATCACGGCGTTGTTGACCGTGCTGGTCGAGAGCGATGATATGAACGACCCCATAGCCGATGCAGCGCGCGGCATTTTGGATGGGCACCTGATTCTGTCGCGAGAGCTGGCAGCGGCAGGTCATTTTCCGGCAATCGACATCCTGGCGAGTACCAGCCGCTTGTTCGTTGATATTACATCCGCCGAACATCAAAAACTGGCCCGAATCGCCAAGCAGATTATTTCCAGATATCGCCAAACCGAAGACCTGATTCAGGTCGGCGCGTATCAACGGGGCGGAATTCCCCAAACCGATTTGGCCGTCGACTTGTATCCGGCACTTCAAAAGTTTCTTGAGCAACCCATCCGGACTCCATCGTCCATAAATGACGCTATGCTTTCAATCAAGAAGTTGCTGGCTCCATGGTTTGCAGCAGGATACTAGTTGGACAGTTCGACTCGAACAGACGGCAAAAACAGTGGCAAAACGTGAAAAAACAAAACTGGACCGGTACGAAAGGCTATTGGACATAGACCAACGGCTGATGGCTGCTGTGTGCGAAAGACTTCGACACGCAAACAATTCCGTCGAGCAGGCCAAACGAATCATGCAACAGGCGCAAGACGAACAGGTCCGGGTTCTCCGCGAAGGCGAACTCTCCACGGATATCAACGATCGAATGCAGACAGCCACTTGGTTGACTTGGTCGATACGCAACCGGGAAAACCTCGCTACAGAACTCCACCAACTTGAAACAAAGCGACAACAGATACTGGCTGAATACTACGGCTGGAAAAAACGGGTTAGGGGCTGGGAAACACTCATCGAGAAAGCCAGGCTGGCGTTGGCCGAAATGGACCGTCAACAAGAGCAGGAAATGGCCGACGAGTTCGCAACCAGAAAAACCAGTGGAACTGAAATCGAAACCGGCCAGGCATTGGGCCCGGTCAATTAACACTTGCATTACGAGACTTCGTTAACTTCGTTGAAACAGACGTCAAAGGGACGAACATGAAAAACCTCATCAAACTTGGCCTGATTGGAGCACTGCTATTTGGCGCTTCGTACGCAGGCAGTCAGTTCTTGCTTGTCAAGAAACCAGTGGCAAAAGACGAGACGGCCACCACGGACGATCCCCAAAATCCGACGGCAAACTCGCCTGTGAAAGAGGCGGGGTTTTCGGTTGCCGTTGAGGAAAAATCCAAAACGCAGCCCGAAGCAGCAAGGGAACATGTCGACTCGATGCCTGTCTCACTGCAGACCGAGCAGCCCATTTCGATCGAAGCCGTCTTGCAATTGAGCGACTCGATCCGAAAGAAGGAGGCTCAACTGAACGAACGTGAAAAGCTCGTTCTTCGGGACGAGCAGCGCGTGAAAATGATGTTTGATGACGTCGACCGCGAGCAAAAAGAATTGTTTGCAATGGGGGACAGCATCGACGCCCGAATCATCGCCGCTCGTGAACTGCTTGCGAAAATTCAGGAAGAGCGTGCGGGACTGTCGACTTCCAAATCTGAAATCTCGAAAGCGTCGGGTGGAAAACCAGGCACTGCTGCCGGAAACAATGGTGTGGATGAACGGGTTGCCCAGGCCAAAAGCTGGTTCGGTACTTTGGAGCCGGAACAGGCGGCCGAATACCTGAAGGAATTCGCCAACAACGGCGACGTCAGTTTTGCTGCGCAATTGCTGAACAGCCTGGACAAACGCCAATTGCCAAAAGTGCTGGCTGCGATTGGCGATACGAGCCTGGGAAAACAACTTTTCGATGCCTTACCCAAGGGACAGTAGCGAAACACCGTCAATAATCTTTGGCACGATACAAAGGGAGTAAGTCAAATGGATTTTGCACTGGTAACTCACATCGGCAGGGATTTGTTGATGCAGTCCCTGTTGCTCGTCGCACCTGTTGTGTTGGTGAGTTTGTTTTTTGGTTTGTTAATCAGCGTCATGCAAACCATTACCGGAGTTCAGGAACAGACCCTGTCGTTTGCCCCCCGCATTGTGGCTGCCGCAGCGACGATTATTGCACTTTTGCCGTGGTATCTGAACCGGCTTCAGGCGTTCACTATCGAGATGTTTCAAATGGTGGCTCAGGCAGGCCAATGAACGACCTCGCAATCTTTGCATTCCTGCTGGTTCTGGCCCGGGTCAGTGCATTCATCGCCGTCTTTCCCTTGTTCTCCCGGCGACAGGTTCCGGTTTCAGTGAAGGCAGGGATGGCGGTTGCGCTGACGGTTTTTTGGTACGGATCCGGAATCGCGATTTTGCCTCCGCCCGAACCTGGCATGAATGTGACCTCTTTCGGGCCCGGCACCGTCGCCCTCGTTCAGGAAATATTGTGCGGGGCCGTGGTGGGGTTGATTACCGGCTGGGTCCTGATTCCGGCACGAATTGCCGGCGCCTATATCGGCCAGGAACTTGGATTGACAATGGGCCAGATGATGGATCCAACCGGGATGGAATCCGGGTCGGACGTGACCAGGGTTTTTGAGACAATTTCAATGTTCCTGTTTTTTGTTCTGGACATGCACCATTGGGTTCTGCTGTGTTTGCATTATTCATTCACGATGTTGCAGGGAGCCTCAGGGCTGATGGCGATACCAACGGGCGCACTGGTGTTTGCGATCAGCCAGCTGGATGAGTACGGTTTGTTGATCGCAGCGCCGGTCGCAATTTGCCTGGCGATCGTTAATTTTGCGGTGCTCTACCTGAACAAGGCCTCTCCATCACTGAATTTGTTTACAGTCGGTGCGCCGTTGCGGCTGATCTGCGGACTTTTTTGCCTCGTATTGTTTTGGCCCATGATCGTCCGGAACATTTCCCTGTCGTTTGAAAGTGTCGACCGTGACGTGATAGGCGCCTTGTTCGGCAACTAGGTCGAAAGTCCCGATTTGACATCTTGGAAAGTGAATTTGGATGGCCGACCAGTCGGAAGATAAAACAATCGATCCAACGCCGCAGAGAATCATGAAGGCCTTTGAAGAAGGCCAGATTGGATTCAGTTCCGAGTTGTCGGCTGCGCTGGTCTTTCTGATGGGAATGTTGTTCTTTTGGATTGCCGGTCCGATGCTGTTGCAGATGCTGCGGCAGATCGTACAGGTGCGGATGCTCGTGTTTCAGGATGTGATCAGAAGTGAAGAGTCAATCGCAATGATCTGCCTGCAGTGCATGTATCCGGTTCTGTTGTGGGTACTCGCCTTGCTCGGCGTCATCACGGTGATTCCGGCGATTGCAGGTGCGCTGCAAACCAGATTCAACATCACGACAAAGCCATTGTCACTGAAACCTGAACGCCTGAACCCGGTCGAGGGATTCAAACGGCTCTTTTCCTCGAGGTCGGTAACCCGATTCCTGACGTCCATGGCCCGGGCAGCAGTCGTAGCCGTTGCAGCGTACTGGGTATTGAATTCCCGTCTGGACGAAATCTCGACGTCCGGTCTGGGAAGTCTGGAAAATGCGTTTGGCATCGCCTGCCAGGCAATATTAGTGCTCTCGCTGGCGACTGGTGCGATGATGGCGATCGTTGGAGTCGGCGACCTCGCCTTTCAAAAATGGAAAAACTTCAACGAAATGCGGATGACCGTCAAGGAAGTTCGAGACGAGCAAAAGGACTCGGACGGTGACCCGATGGTAAAAGCCCGCATGCGAAAGATGGCTGCGGAGCGAATGAAGTCCTCACTGGCCAGGGAAGTACCACGCGCTACGGTAATCATCACCAACCCGACTCACTTTGCGATCGCAATTCGATATGACAAATCCGAAGGGGTGGCTCCCATTGTCATTGCCAAAGGTGCCGACAATCTCGCACGGCGAATTATTGAGTTGGCAAACGAACACGATATCCCAATCGTCGAGCGAAAGCCGGTTGCGAGATTCCTTTACTACAAGGCCAGGATCGGCCAGATGATCCCGATGGAAATGTACATGGCTGTTGCTGAAATTCTGAACTTTGTCAACAAAAGGCGAACGGCGTAAAAAAACAGCCGCCTCGCCACGAATGGCGAAACGGCTGGAAATGTGAGCTCGAGCGTGGATCTACGAAAACTACCGAACGATGTTGGTCAACTCTTCCAGCATTTGGTCAGTAATCGTGATGGTTCGGGCGTTGGCGGAAAAACCCCGCTGTGCAATGATCAACTGCGTGAACTCGTAGGCCATGTCCACGTTGGACTGTTCCAGGTTGCCACCAACGACCTGACCACGGCTGCCGGTAACGCCGACACCGTACTGGGCTTCTCCACTGGCAATCGTTTCTCTGAACATGTTGCTGCCGCTGGCCGACATGCCCTGCTCGTTCTTGAAACTGACCACGGTCAGCTGGGCAATCGGCACGCGAACACCGTTTGTGGCAATACCTTCGAGGGCGCCCGTGGCCCCGACGCTGACGCTGGCCAGCAAGCCGATCGGAAAACCGTCCTGATCAAAAAACGTGGCGAAATTGCCCGGTGTGTGAGACATGCCAGTGAAATCGATCTCGATCGTCTGATCGGTGGCGATGCTGTCAAAGTCGATGATGATACGATTATCGTCGGTTCCGGTACCATTGACGCGCCGAAAGGTGCCGTCGTCATTGAACTCAATTCCCTTGACGACACCATCGACCATGACTCCACCCGCAGTGGACAACTTGAAGGTTGCATCCCAGGTGTTCAAACCGACTTTCCGAAACGTCACGCCGACATTCTGTGCAGCACCGCGTTCGTCGAAAATCTGAATCGTTGAATCCACGGTTTCACCATCTGTGCCCTCAACATCAACCCGGAATTCATGGTTCGCAAATTTGGTTTGTCCGGTGTTACCAGTTAGGTCCTTGAGGTTGACCTCCATTTCGGTCGCACCAACAGTGTCAGCCTTAATCATAATGCTGCCCGTGGCATCCAGACTGGCCGTTGCACCAGTTATGTTGGCGTTGATTGCATTGACCAGGTCGCCAAGCGTAGTCGTGCCATCGACCGAGAAATCGACGGTGAATGGCGAATTATCAAAGTTCTTGCCCGAAATCCGGATACTGTCACCGCTGATATAATCCACCGTGTTTGAGTCGAGGTCGTTGAGAAGTGAAGCGGCGGTTGCCGGGGCGGAAGCGACCTTAAACGGATCGGCGCTGTTCAGTACCTCGGAAACCGGCGGCTTGGCTGTCGTTGGCAAATTGCCCGAAAAATTTGCTTTCGTTGATTTGGATCCCGGGATCGTACTACCCAACGGAATCTTGATTCCTGTATCTCCTGGAACCTGAAATCCCAGTCCCGACTGGGAAGGTTCGCCCAACGATCCATAGCGTTGAATCAGGTAACCGGTTGAAGCCGAGGCGAGATATCCATTGCTGTTGATCGTAAACGAGCCGTCACGTGTAAACAGATTTTGGATTCCATCGTTGGCAGCGAAATACCCACCCCCCACTATTGCGAAATCGAAAAGCTCGCCTGTCGCCTGCAATACTCCCTGTTCCAGTCGTCGCGAAGTTTGCGCAACCCTGACGCCGTTTCCAACCTCGGCCGGGTTTGTACCGGAAAATCTCGGATCGGACGAACCCGTCGCCGTATTGATGGTTTGATAAAGCAAATCAGAAAAGTTAATCCGCTGACTCTTGAATCCGATCGTGTTCAGGTTGGCCAGGTTGTTCGAAACGATGTCGAGCTTGCGTTGGTGGGCCAAAAGTCCTGAGGCACCGGTGTATAGTGATCGTGACATGTGTTTTAGTCCTGTTGGTTGGTATTGTTGGGAGTTGCGAAAGCTTCTGAAGCGGCGGGCACTCAGGCAGCCGAAACGGAGGAAATATTGGAAATGGGAACGAGGCTGCCATTGACCGACGCCAGAATCTTTCCCCGAATTACCGAAATCTGGTCGACCTTGCCGGTATTCGGCTGACCGCTGAATTCATCTGTCCATGTGACCGTTTTGCCGACCAGATTCAGGCCCTGGGTGATCTCCTGAAGAGCAAGCATTTGCTCGAACGAAGAGTTCAACTTCTCGACTCCTTCCAGCATTGAGAACTGCGAAAGTTGAGTGATAAACGCTTCCTGATTCACAGGTTCCATGGGGTCCTGGTATCGCAGTTGCGTTGTGAGCAGCGTCAAAAAATCTGCTTGAGCAACCTGGGAATTAAAAGCTGAAGTTGCATTCATTGTCGGTACACCTTTTTCAAACCACGATATTGATCGTTTGGGAAATTTTTTCCGGATTC
This sequence comes from Planctomycetota bacterium, assembly GCA_043768885.1. GTDB lineage: Bacteria > Planctomycetota > Planctomycetia > Pirellulales > Pirellulaceae > BJ22. Next base: position 2,531 of record JAYVKA010000514.1, on the reverse strand, counting down.
GAATTGCCGGTACTTGCCTGACTCGCAAGTTCCAGGGTTTTTCGAATTCGATTCTGACTGAGTTGTTCTCGTTGCTCCTGTTGCGATTGTAGAAACTCCTGACGCCCAGATTGTTCCTGGTCGCTGCCTTGCCTCAGTGTCAGGTTGTCGAGGCTCAACCCTTCCTGACCCAGCGCATCCATCAAGTGCTCCCGGTTCTGTTCCAGCCATTGGAGAGTCGTTGGGTCCTTGGCCAGAATTTCGATCGACAGTCCGTCGGCTCTATGGGTAACGTGAATTCGCATGGGCCCCAAATCGGCGGGATCAAGCGAAACGGTCACCCATCCGTCGTCTGCGCCAGACAATTGCGATGAAACTTGCGCCGCAACGGTCGTTGGAGTGTGAACTGTTTTGGAAGAGCCTGTTGCCAATTCGCTTGCATGGGTTGATGAACGATCCAGAATCGGCATTCCGGTTTGGGGATTGTTTTCTGGAGCCGGGTCAGTTGACGAAAATATCGGAGACGGGGAGTCCGATGGAGAATTCTCGTATCGATCCTTTGAATCACGAACTCCAACTGGATGGATTTGGGTTTGAACAAGTTCTACCCGGTTCCTTTCTGTCGGGACTTTTTCCGCTGAATCCATCGGCAAGGTTTTGTTATCCGGTACCCGCTTCGTTTCATCTGGATTGGTAATTGGCTGTATCCTTGAACCTGACGGATCAGGAATTGTTTGCGCCGAAGTGACTTTTCGCTTTGCCTCGGTTAGTGACTCCATTGAATCAGTAACAGGCGCGTAAGTCGCTGGCAGATTCGACAAAAGGGGCCTGGTCGCAGACAGTTCCGCGGAAGGCAAATCTACATCGGGCACTTCAACTGATACGTGTTTTGCCGTGCGTAACTGAGTGTCAGCCGCTGTTATTGTCGGAACAGCAAGTACCGAATCCGGCGATGCATCAGCCGGCGCACTCGCTGCCGGAAGGGCCTCAGCACCGATTATCTTCTCGGAACCAGGCAATGGTCTCTCCCGATTCGCCACGGGCACATGTTGAAGTCGGGTATCAGCCGAAGCGTCCGCTTGATCCAGTGATTCCAGTTCAACCGCTATTCCAGGCGTCGCAGTCGATTCATATTTGACCGCCGGAACTTCACTCCATTTCCCGGCTGACAGGTTTGGCACGTATCTCTCGGTCGGCAACTCAACGCGTCTTCGACTCGTGTGACTACCACCAGAGCCCCACTGGAACTGGCTGAAAGCCGGGTCGATTGCAAGTGCCTGCCCGGTTTTCAACTCAACTGGAGATATGTTAAGGGCTGCCGTAAGCTCTTGAGACGGTTCCTTCCAGGATTTTGAAACCGGACGTGCCTCTCTCTCGCCATTCGAAAGCTGTGAAGTGGAATCGGGGCGTGATGTTGCTGCTTGCAAGTCTGATTCTGCTTTCGCCACGAATAAATCGCCGGCGACATTTCCGGAACGATCCAAAGCCGCAATTGGAATCGCTCGATCGACTACCTGGTCTTTGATGCGGGGCCGGGAACCTGGCAATCCGGTTTCTGAACTCCCGACAGCTGCGCCAGAGATAAACCTCTGTGGCTTTTCATTCCCCGGGGTTTTCCGGGCGTCCGGGGGTTGCCCAGTTTGTTTGGCTTCGCTGCGATCGAAATTATTGAAGTTCTCAAGCGGGTCGATCCCGCCGTTGGCCGAGACTACCGCAGATGTTTTTGCAAATTGCAGCCGTGATTCAAGTTGATTGGATTCGTGTAGAGATACGTCTTTTCCGACCCGAAGTTTTTCGGGACCGGCTTCGATGGGCAAGTCGATATGAGTTTGTTTTGAAGCAGCTACATTTTTTTCCGCCAATCCCAGCTTTGTTGGTATCTTTTCCGGCTTACTTTGAGGTATCGAATCTGGCGGGTTCGAGTCATCCACAATCGCAGGTGCCTGATCGATGGCTGGTTGGCTGTTACCGTGTTGAGCCATCGCGAGCTTGATTGCTTGTGGCTGAATTTGTTTTGACGGGAGCAATCGGGCCGCATCCCGTTCGGTGCCAGACAACTCCAATCCAACATTTGGAGCGACGTTGGGCTGGGGCAATTCAGCTGAGGAAGCCGAAATTGGAACAGCAGATCTCAGGGGCGATTTTGATTCGCCAGTTCTATTTCCGTTTTTTCCAACATTTTCCGGAAGATGTTTTGAAAGGTCAGGTACTGTAGAAAATTCGGTTGTTTCCGGAAGAGTTACTTCGGGGATTCTTTTGACTCGACTAGCCAGGTTGGGATTCGTGCTTGAAGGATCGGCAATGCACTCGCCCAACGGCTCCAATGTCGTGCCGTCAATGAGTAAACCCGGATCTTTGCCCGAAAATGCAAACTGCGGGTTGGAAATCAATTTCGGAACCAAAACACTTGCCGTCAGTACATCAGGCAAAACAACATACGGAAAGGAGAATCCGGCAAGCTCGTCATTCGATTCGGAATCTTCTGCAAACGAATTGGTTAGCGATTCGATTTCGAACTGTTCGCCAATTCTTGCCACCGGCAATTTCAAAAT
>JAYVKA010000513.1:0-3941 GCA_043768885.1 Planctomycetota bacterium | reverse complement strand
GAAATCTTTCACATCCGCTGCAACCGAGTGGATGATGCCTGCGATATCTCGTCCTGGAATCCACGGAAGTGCCATCGGGCCAGGCAACATTCCGGCCCTCGCATAACAGTCGATGGGGTTTACGCTGGCCGACTGCATTCGCACGACGACATCGCCAGGCTGGCTTACCGGATCGGAAAAATCTCCGTAGCGAATTACGTCTGGTGATCCGGTTTGATGGATGTAGGCAGCCTTCACAGGATTCCACTTGATGGGCGATCGGAGAAAAACAGTCAGCCGGGTTCGTAGGGAATTATCGGGAACCAATTCACTCTGGCCGGGCGAAAAAAAACCGCTGTCGCAATCGAAACTGCAACAGCGGATTGTGTTCGCTCAAAAGAAAACCGGCCAGCCTACTTCTTGGCGGGAGTCTTGGCTGGAGTTGCCGCAGCGTCGTCTTCGCCTTCCTTCTTGACTTTCTTTTTCTTCTTCATGGAGAACTTTTCGACGCGTACTTTGGGCATCCCGATCGCGCTCGATTCGTCGGTCCACTTTTCCATTTTCATCAGTTTGGCCACCCGTTCCGCACGGGTCCAAACGTTGCGTTGTTTGTTGGCGCCCGACTTGATTCTCAGGCTTTTGTCAATCGTCATGGCAAATCATCGCGGCCTTGGCCGCCGTCAAAATTCGTGAAAAATTGCGAATCGCAAGGGGCCAATAATAGCCGCTGGGGGGCGGAATGGCAAGACGCAAGCGTGGCCGAAAGGGCTGGTATCAGGCTCGTTTTCGGCCCTTTTCCGTCAACTTTCGAACGAAGCCTAACGCCAGAGTGACGCCCACCAGCCAATTGGTCTACCGGCGAATCATTTCCTGATCCGTCAGATTGCTGTGTTCACCCTGCGGCCGTTCGTTTCGGGGGATCGTCGCAGCTGGTCCAGACTGGTCGTCGATCGACATCGCCAGCCATCCCTCGTGCAACTCAAACTGGCTGACGGCAACCGGGGCACCGAGTCGCTCCGTGATGCCCTGAGGCAACAACGCGAGGTCGTACTGGCCGCGAAACATGGCTGAGAAGATGATCCGCAAGGCCGCCTGGTCACGTCCACCCAAACGGCTTCCTTTCAAGCTGATTCCCGCATCGCTCTGCACCAAATGTAGCTGGTCACCGACAACTTCCGGATGGTAGGTCGCCCGGACAGTCAGGTTCCGCCAGGTCTTGCCGCGATTCACCTTGAAGCCGCGAATGTTCAACTCGATCACAATCGTTTTGTCTTCGAAATGAATTGCGACCGGGTCGTAGGCTGAAAACTGAAGCTGATACTCGGCCTCGGAAAAACGCTCGTCGGGTTGAGCCTGAAATCCAAAAATCTCACCGAGGTGTGTGGACAATTCGTCGCCAGAGAACGTCTGTCCCGCGAGGTCGATCCGGCCCAGCATGTTGTTGATCAACGACTCGTGAATCTGCATGCTCATCAGCGATTTTTGCAGCCCCATCGGACGGGAGGAACTGGCCGTCAACTGGTCGCGGCCGGCCATGCGGTACTGCATGATGATTCTGTCATCGGTGCTGCGCATTTCGATCGGCGTCGGTTCCAGTTCGAGAGCCGTCAGGGGCTCGACCAGGTTTTGTGCGAGGTAGTCCTGCAAGTCGAACAGATGCGTGTCGATTTCCTGGTCGAAACGTTTCGAGACTTCGGTTTCCAGTTTCTTCTCAACCATCCGGTTGGCTGCTGGAGATTGTTCGCTGATTTGTTTCTGGGCCATGCGGCGGGCGATGTGGCCAATGATGGGCATCCCGTCGTATTTGGATTTCATACCAACAACCTGGCTGGACGAGCTGGCCGATGCGGCAGGCCGGTCGGCGAGGATTCCATTGCGGCCAATGGTCAGTCGTTTAAAGACCTGAAAGTTCGAATCGCCGACGTTATCGACCTCGAAGCCCTTTTGAATCGCCTTGGTTCGTGATCGAACCAGTCCAATCGATTCCAGCCGCATCTGAATCTGCTCGGCGTCGGGAATCAGGCGGATTTGCAGCCGGTTGGCAATGCGACTTTGCCCGCGAACATCCGCCCCCATCATGTTTTCGTTGACCGGTTCAGAGATCTCCGGCGTCTCGGGCAACAGGCGGTTTAGCATCTCGTCGGAAACGCTGATGCGCAGATTTGCTCCGCGCAGTTGCTGGTCGAGTGTCTGGGCGAGCAGCTGACTGGGCTCGTCAGTTTGCCATGTCAGGCCCTGCATTACACCGGCCAGCTTGGCGGCGTAGTATCCATGCCCAGTTCGTGTGAACTCGTCAACTTGCTGCAACATTTCGTGCAGGTCGACTGGTTCAAAAGCGAACTCGCGAACGGCATCGACGGTTGATTGATCAATCCTCGAACGCAGATAATCATTCTGCGGACCAGTGAGGACCGGCGAAGTCAGCCGCGAAAGAAATTTCTGTGCGGCGTTGCGACGGGATTCTACATCAGTCGGCGAGGCGTCGATTTGCCTTTGAAGGTCCTCAACCGCCAAATACTGCGACCACTCTTTTTCAATCGTTGGCAAGCGAAGATTTACATTGCTCACACGGACGATCGGAACCAGACTCTGTTTCCGGCGGGTCACCCCAGGTGAAAGAGCGGCGACGCGATAGACCGATCCGGAAATGGACCAGTATTGAATCAGCCGCTGGCGAAGAGTCCGAAGCTGTTCCGCGATCGGTCCTGCAGACAGGTCGGATGACTGAACACGTACTGTCGATGCGGCAACGATGATTGGTTCGAGTTCATTAATCTGGTTGGCCAACTGGCTGAGAATGGATTCAATGTAAGGATCGTCCAGCGCCTTGAGGTCCGGAAAGGATTCCAGGGTTTGAAGCGTGGACTCCGACCAACTCAAACATGGACCATGTTGGCCGGCGCGAACGACCTCTTCGATCAGCTCTTTGGGGACTGGCCAAATCGACGCGGCAGCTTTGGGTTCGGATGAGGTCCCGGAATCGTTTTCAGCGTTCGTGTTGGATTGGGCCGTTTTTCCAATGGTCGATGGTGCATCTTTCTTTGGCTGCGGTTTGACGGGCAGCGGCTGAAGCGGCACCGGATTGGAAACCGGAACCGGCTGAGGAGCGGCGTCCGAATCGTCAGCGAATTCCGTTTCGATTGGTGGCAGGTCGATGGTCGAACCAGTTTGTTCCAGAGCCGGACCAGCGTTGCGAGGCATCAGGGTTTTTGGAGGTTTTTGACCCGTAGAGTTGGTGGAATTGCGGACCGGTTCTTGAGTCAGAATTGCCAGCGCATCGCCTTGTACGGGAACTTCCTGATTTTTCGTCTCATGCCGAATGGTTTGGGGGATTGTTGGCGGATTTGCAGCGAGAGTTACCGGCTGAATCAGCGGTTGCTGTGGCGATAGAGGCTCTGCTTTTGTGCTGAATTGCCGAATTGGTTTCTGGCGTCTGCTGTTTGTATGCCCGACAAAATGACCGGGAAAGGTTGGCGGTGAATCAAACTCGAATTTTTCACCCGACTCGACTTTTCCAATCGACGTGGTTGCAATTGCCGAACTAAAGCAAGGCGTGCTGTTCAGCACATTGGTCGATCCGAACTGCGATCGAAGCCAAATGGTGAGGTCACCGTTTTGGGAAGTGTCGATGGCCAAAAAAAAGACCGCTACCAGCACCAGAAAGCTGGCAGTCAATGGCCAGAACATGCGTTCTTGCATCAATTGCTCTTCCCGCCATGATCTGGCGATTGAAATATCCATTTCGTTGGCAATTTGGGGTGAAAAATCTGGTAGGCGTAGTACAGATTTAATCGGTGCCTGAAGACCCTTTTGTCGAACCAGAAAAGCGAATCCGGAATGTTCCGCAGAATTGGCTAGCCGATTTAACCGATACCGGGACCTGGAAGCGATTCAGTTGGGCAAATGGCAACGCTTGGCCGGGTAATGCAAGCGTTTTGGCAGCAAGACCGCCTTCAACGGAG
>JAYVKA010000512.1:0-7600 GCA_043768885.1 Planctomycetota bacterium | reverse complement strand
CACGAACATGACCGATCATGTCAGTTGGGGGTTGTACATTGCCAACTTTACTTTCATGGTGGGCGTCGCAGCCGGTGGCGTGATGATGGTCATTCCGGCTTATCTGTATCACGACAAAAAAATGCACGATGTTGTGATCGTCGGCGAACTCCTCGCTGTCTCGGCAATCATCATGTGCCTGATGTTCGTAACCGTTGATCTCGGCCGGCCCGAAAGGTTTTGGCACCTGATTCCCGGACTGGGACGATTCAACTGGCCCATGTCAATGTTGACCTGGGACGTGATTGTTCTGAACGGATATCTTCTACTGAATCTGCACATCTGTGGCTACCTGATGTACATGCGCTTTCTCGGACGGAAACCCAACCCGACCTGGTACATTCCGTATGTCATGCTCTCGATTTTTTGGGCCATTTCGATTCACACGGTCACCGCGTTTTTGTACTGCGGTTTGGGTGGACGAACGTTCTGGAACTCAGCCCTGTTGGCGCCGCGATTTCTGGCCAGTGCCTTTGTCTCCGGTCCCGCCTTCATTATCCTGACGCTTCTTGCCATCAAGAAAGTCGTCCACGTCAAAATTTCCGACAAACCCGTTCATATTCTGGTGAACATCATTCGGGTCACGATTCTGGTCAATCTGATCATGGTTGTGTCAGAAGTCTTCACGGCGTTCTACACCGGCGGAGCCCATGCTGCGTCAGCAAAGTATGTTTTTCTCGGACTGCACGGCCACTACGGACTGGTCCCCTGGACATGGACTGCGATTGTCGCCAACGTCCTGGCCGCAATCCTCGTGATGACGCCCTGGGCACATCGGTCGGCACCGGTTCTAATTGCGACTTGTTGTCTGGCGTTCGTCGCCGCGTGGATTGAAAAAGGAATGGGCTTGATCGTCCCCGGTTTCATCCCCAGCACACTTCACGAAATCGTCGAATACTCACCAAGCCTGGCAGAATGGAAAATTACAGCCGGAATCTGGGCCTTTGGTCTGATGGTCTACACAGTGACATTGAAAGTCGCGATCGCAGTATTCTCACGTCCAGAACCGGAATCGGCACTTTAGGTCGTGGAGAAATTGCTCTGACGGTATCCTTCGTTTAACCGTCCGCCGAAGGCGTACGCCCAATGCCATCTGTTTGAAGACTACTCGACCAATCAAAAGTTAACCGAGTACTGCAGGTAATAAAAACTCGCGTCTCCCTGGAATGGCGTTCCGGCGGTTGTGCCGTAGTAGTTGCCGGAGAAGAAATGCGAGTAACCGAATACGACATTGTTGCGGGCGTTGATGTTCCAGGTAGCCATCAAGTCGATTTCATGTCCAAGGTCTGATGAACCGGGAGCGTTGCCTCCGTTAAATGGCGTTCCGACAATGTTGTAAGGCGAATCGCCAGAATTGGCCAAACTAAAGTAATGGTACCAGGCGAGCAGTTTCAGTTTCTGTGATGGGCTGGATGTAAACATCAGGTTGATGTCTTTGATGTTCCGGCGGCCGAACAAATCCATGAACCCAAGGTACTTGTGACCCAGCGGGAAATTGTCGTGGTACCCATTACCCGCTCCGAGATCGTTGTCCCCTGAAGCCCAGTCGTAGTACAGCCACAACGTCGGTTTCGATTGAGCCTGCGACATTGTGCGTCCGAGTCCGACAGTGGTCGCGCCAGCCGCGTGATCCGATCCATCCGTGTTTCTGCCAAACTGATAGGCCCCCTCCGTCAACCATAACAACTCGCCAAAAGTCCCGTTCCAGCGGGTTCCGGCTGTATTGTATTCAAAATCATTTGCGCCCCGTCCGTTGAGATATCGCAACATGTAAAAATCACCAGTCGTTCCCGGTGCCATCTTTCGCGAGGCGTAGGTGCCCATGAATTCCTGATCGCGGTCGGGGCTGTCAAAGCTGTTGGGTGAAATGCGAACCGGATTGGTCCAGAACGTGTCGATGCTCGTATCATCGGATTTCCAGGCCAGCTTGGCCCCTTCGAAGGTCCGGCGGGTGTTTGCCCAGTCCAGAGGCGAAACGACTCGCTGGTCACCGTACAACAGTTCCTGTCGTCCGACTCGCAGAGTCAAGTCCGATCCACTTCCTTCCATCAGAGTAGCATCGACAAACAGGTTCAGCATATCGGCGCGGTTGACTTCGATCAGACGAGGAGCAAAGTTTTCACCATTGCTCTCCGCATCAATGAACTCGCCATACAAACGAAAATTCTGGCCGACTTTGGCATTGGCGAAAATACGAGTGCGATGAAGATTGAACTCGTCATCGACTCCTGTCAGTCCCAACCCCCGATGATTGGATTCATTGTGATACCGGTAGCGGTATTCGCCACCCATATCAATCTTCACCAGCCCGGCGTTACTTATGTTCTTCAGGCGGTCACCAATCACGAAGTTGTCATTCAGCGGATCGCACAAGTACGAAAAATCGTTGTCGAAATACAACGGCTTGTAGGTACCGGTGAATTTCTCTTTCAATTTCTTCTTTGCCTCAGCCTCTTTTTTCTTCTGCTCTTCAGCATCCTTTTCAGATGATGAGGCGGCCTTCTGATCGGTGGCTTCGGTGACTGGTTGTATCGAAGGTGGAGCCACGCTGTCCGAGAGATGATACTCCGGCACCGGTTGAACCACTGGAGTTTGCGCGTCAGTCAATTGGCAACTTGCGGCGATCATCACAGCGGCAGTCGAAACAGAAAGGAGGCGGCCAAAGGTCATTGCGGTGGCTCCGGTCAGAAGAAAAAACGGGTTGTGGTCACCCATAAGCGTTTTTTCGACCTGCACACCGGAGACTTCGCAGCTTCTCCAAACTTGGCAATGAACTTTTCGTAGATTATCCAAGTTACGCCTAGAACTCACTCTTGCAAGCGTCTTATTGCAAGCAATCCCGGCAGTTCGGGCGAATCCGCACGCTTTGATTCGTCCGTAGTGGGGAGAAACACGACGGACAAGAATATCCATCGTACCGGTCCAGTCACGGCGCAAGCCTTGTCCGAGTCCATTTCTGGTCGCCGTTTGCCAGAACGTATTCGATCCGGTCGTGAAGCCGGTTGGCTCCGCCTTGCCAGAACTCCATTCGCCAGGGTTTAACGCGGAATCCGCCCCACGTTGGCGGCATGGGAATGGAGCCTGAAGCAAATTTCTTCGTCATTTCGGCCAGTTTGTTTTTCAAAACACTGCGAGTGGGCACAACCGTACTTTGCCGAGACACCCATGCTCCCAACTGACTGCCGCGTGGTCGCATGGCAAAATACTTCATCGCTTCTGTGGCAGAAACGGGTTCCGCAACGCCGTTGATTTCCACCTGACGTTGCAATCCATACCACGGGAACAACAACCCAACATTCCGGTTCCCGGCAATCTGTTTCGCTTTTCGACTGTCACCGTTCGTGAAGAAAACAAAACCGGAATCGTCAAACAGCTTGAGCAAAACTGTTCGCTGGGCAGGTCTACCCGTATGATCCACCGTGGAAAGGACCATTGCGTTGGGCTCGATGATGGAAGGCGCCTCGTTGGCTTGCTTGAACCAAGACTCAAATTGGCGAAATGGAGACGGGTCCGTATTCTCGATACTGATCGAGGCGAGCGAGTATTCCTGACGTTGATGACTGAGATCCATCCATTATTCCTCCGGAACATCAATTCCCAAACCGGCCAACGCTTCAATTCTGCTGGCAATATCGGCAATGTTCAAGCGGGGCCAAATCGGAAGGTCGAGGTTCAACAAATCGTCGGAAACCACCGCCAATATCGCGGGGTCGGTCGAGGCGATGGGAGGCTGTTCTGAAATCGAGCGGTAGACTTCGATCCGGGGCGCTTCGGCTGACGAATCGCCTTCGACCAACACAATATCACAATCACACATCAACGAATCAAATTGGCGATACCGGTCTGAACGGGAATCCCCGGACTGCATGCGCGGCCAAAAGACTGCATTCATCTGTGGAGAAAGAATTCCAACAGCCGACGAACCTGCCTCCCGATGACGATGCGAGTCCTTGCCTGGCGTATCCAGTTCGTGGTGATGATGCGTATGCTTGATAGTTCCCACGCGGCGGCCACGACGAGTCAATTCGCCGACCAAATCGACAATCAGTGTCGTCTTGCCGCTATTCTTTCGACCAATAATGTGAATGCGTTTCATGCGTCCGGGTGGTCTGTCCAGATGAAGTATTGGGGATGTCACGTTAGCGTTCTCTTGATTTTTGAGCCGTGACGCGTGAGCGGCCGGGTTGGTCAACGCAACCCCGTGCGACACGGCACTCGGCTCACCTCAAGGTCAAAAATGGATGAAGCACTAGTATAGTGCGTGGCGGGTGAGAGACTCGTTCATTCTTGGATCGCCCACTGCAAACAGACTGCTGCGCGACGCAATCCAGATCGCGGCGACTCCGTAAACCGAGACAACGGCCATTCCCGTACCGATTTCGATGAAGCTGATTGTCAACCCGGGATTGATTTCCGGGATCACGATCCAGTACAAATCCAGGTAGTGAACGACCAGCATCCAGATCGTCCAGAAAATCATCGCCCTTGAATTCGACTTGACGTGCCTCGACATAATACCCGCAAAAGGAATCAGGAAATGGGAGAATAGCAGGAAGACTGCCAGCCACCCCCAACTGTTTGCATATCCTGTCGCAGTAGACATGCCACGACGAACCAGCCACCCGGTAGTTTCCGGCATGTTCGCGTACCACAACAACATGTATTGGCTGAAAGCGATATAGCCCCAGAAGAACACGAACGCAAACAGCAGGCGCCCCAAGTCGCGCTGTACCTCATCGGAAAAGACATCGGGCACGAGCTTGAAACGTTTGAGCAGTAACACACTGAGCAGCAGCGTTGCGAATGCGGCCACGGCACAGCCCGCGAAATAGTACACGCCAAAAATCGTGCTGTACCAGGTCGAGTCCAGCATCATCAGCAAATCAAATGCCGCGAAAGTCAGCGAGAACCCAAACAGCAACAGGGAAACTCCGGACCACCATTCCATTTTCCGGGTCTGATTGACGTCCCCCGTTTTGTCCTGTGCGACCGAGTTGCGATAGTAGAATACAGAAACAGCGCTCCAGTACAAAAACAGAATCCCCCAGGTAACGAGAAACCTGCCTCTGCTCAAATACGGTTTGGTGGCGACAACATGCCCTTCGCCGTGACCGGAAGCGTGGCCAGCAGTTTCTTCGCCCTGCACGACATGCGAAACGGGTCGAATCAACGTCATGGTTTCTTCAATGGTGTGAACGCTTGTCGTTGACTCAGCCCCACTGTCTGCTGACCAACTGTAGATCAAACCGTTCCCGCTCCAGACCGACCAGGCGATGGGCAAAAACATCACGCCCACGACAATTACACTCAAACAAAGGAACTCTGATAACCTTCGTACAACAACCGACCATCCCGCCCGCAATAAATGCTGGATCAGCACAAAGAATATCGAACCGAGGGAAATACTCAGTACAAAGGCAAATGCCACCAACCAGGCCATCATGAAGCGGCGTGGCCCGTCGGAAACGAATTGACAATTGATCGCGGCCAACAAGGCCCCAACCGCCGCAACGACAATTAGAATGCCTACGGGTTTGCCCATCTGTCGAAGACGGCATTTGGCAAGTTCCGTCATGCTCGTTTCAGTCATGTGGTTTTCGTTCACGGCTTTTTCCCATCACTGGAGTTCTGGTTGACACCCACTTCGACGGGAGCGGCGACCGGTTGCGACGCCTGCAAGTCGCGCAAATACGCCACAATCGCCCAGCGATCTTCGACACTGATTTGCGTGTTGTATCCCGGCATGTTTCGAACACCGTCCGAAATGGACTGAAACAACTGCCCCTCCTTTTGGTCGCGAATAATTTGGCTCAACAAATTGGTGGGAGGCACCCACTGGGCTTCTTTCCGGGCAATTGCGCGTTGATGCACGATTCCGTTCCCTTCACCGATTTCCCCATGGCAAACCACGCAGTAAATCTGAAATCGTTCCTTTCCGCGCTGAACCAGTTTGGCATTAACCGACAGTCTTTCCGGAAAAGCTGAAACGAATTCGATTCGTTCTTCCGTACCTTCCCTGGTCGTAAGGTAGCCCCGGAAAAAATGCTCATCCAGTCGCAGATGGCCTCGCGCTACGGTTCCCGCGATAACAGGCCTGGTCGCGCGGCCGTCGGCAAACAGTCCGGATGGATGCTGGGGCCGAAACGCTGGTTGATTGTCCATGTCCTGGACAAAGTGAATTTTGGGCAACGCCGAGTAACTGTTACGCTTCTTGTAAATCAGGTGCAGCGGAATCCACGTCGCGATGATCACGCCGATCAAACCAACGATCATCCACCATGGCGGACGCTTCAATCTCAACTCACGCCGAAGTCGCCCTGGTGTCGGTATCGGAAACTGCTCTTGTTGGTAGTCAGTCATCGTGCGCAACTCCTGAAACAGAGTTGCACGGCGGTCCCCCGTCGTGATTCATTGCTACCCTCGGTGGATGACCACCGAGCTCCTTTACCCATCATCGATCACCTCAATCGCAGTGGCGCCCAACACAGCGAGTAATTCCCGAACGCTTTCCGTTTCGAATTTCGGGTCGTCGGCCTCGATCACAACAAAGAACCGGTCGTCAGTCGCCCGCCGGAATCGCTCGCTCTTGAAAAGCGGGTTGTGCAGCATCGGCAGTTTGTTCAATCCGATCATCCCCAACAACGTGCCGATTGCCGCCAGCAGAACTGTGGTTTCGAACAGAATCGGGATGTTGGCAGGCAGACTGAAAAGCGGTTTTCCGCTGACCAAATACTCGTATCCCTGAAAAACCGTTGGAACACCCTCAACTGTTCGGGCATTGATCCACCACACCAACACCAAGCCCAACATCAACCCCGCCAGGCCGTGAACCAGGGTGATCCACGGCAGTATTGTCGGTCGCAATCCCATCTGCACATTGATGCCATGGATGGGCATCGGGCTGTGAACGTCCCAGTGCAGGAAGCCTTCATCCCGAATTCGTTCTGCGGCGCTCATAACCGATGTAACATCTTCAAACTCGGCGAGCACGGCGTAAGGTTTTGTCGTTGTCATCAGTTCAGCCCCTTTCCGGGTACGAAAGACATCCATGTCCGTCGAAAGTCAAGCGACGAACAAGAATATCCATCTTGTGTTTTGTTCTCATTACCCAGTCGTTTCATGTCCACCAATGTCCTCGTCGCAGTTGGTGAGGTGTGTCCGGGTCAGGCTGGAAATCTTTGCGATGAGAACCAGACTCGCCGTGCGCCTGCGGCATCACGGTTTTCACTTCGGCCATCGCAACCATCGGCAGAAATCGGCAGAACAGTAGAAACAGCGTAAAAAACAGGCCAAAACTGCCAACCAGCATCCCGAGATCAACCCATGTCGGTTTGAACATCGCCCAACTACTGGGCAGATAATCACGATGCAGCGAAGTCACGACGATTACAAATCGCTCGAACCACATTCCAATGTTGACGAAAATCGCAACGGCAAAAACAAACCAGACGTTTGCTCGCACGGACCGTATCCACAGAACCTGCGGCGCCACGATGTTGCAGAACACCATCAAAAAAAATGCCCACCAATACGGCCCCATCGGCCGGTTCATAAACACAAA
>JAYVKA010000511.1:0-4046 GCA_043768885.1 Planctomycetota bacterium | reverse complement strand
ATGCACATCAAGAACGTGAGAACGAAAATGAACAGGGCCCGGTCCCACGTCATCATCATCAACAAACCGGTTTGCATCGAAGTAAACCGAAACAACATCCAGCTGGCCAGCATTCCCGGCAGAAACCCCATCATGGACAGAAAAACCGACTGTGAAAATATCAACCGGAAAAAGTAGCCGTTTCGGTACCCCATTGCCCGAAGTGTAGCGAATTCCGACAGGTGATTGGCAATGTCGGTCGCCAGGACCTGATAACAAATCACGACGCCTACAACGAATCCCATGATCGCACCGACCGCAAAAATTGTTCCGATTGGTGTGCTGCGAGCCCAGAATGCAATCTCACGCTCGATCAGTGCCTGGCGAGGCATCACGGAAACGCCCGGTCCAAGCCGGGTTTGCAGGCGGTCGGCAACAGCCTGAACGTCAGATCCAGGGGTCAACCGGACCAGCCCCAAGTCGACTACCTCGAGCGGTTTGACTGCGCGATACGGAAAGTATCTGGCAAGCTCGTCCGAAAGCATCAACAAATTGCCTTCGTGTGCAAAATCCCGGCCCATCGAAAAAGATCCGACTACCATAATCGTTCGTCCAGCCAGTTCGCCGGCTTCTTCCGTCCCCGGAGAAGGGTTTAGATTAAATCCGAAATTTCGCTTGCTTCGAGTGTCGACTAGTGCCGAGTTGGGCTTCTGCAACAACTCCTCGACTTTTTGCCGGGTCTCAGCATCAGCCAGGGGCGATTGATCGGCTGAAACTCCGATGATTCGAATCGGTCGGGCCCTTGTTCCGAAACGGCGAAGTCGGGCAACCGTGTTCTCCAGATATACAGGCGCAGAACTCTGGACAGCAGCATCGCTCAGCACCAGATCCAGTACATTTCGGTCAAAGCGAAGTTCACTCGACAATGCAAACCGCGCCCGATTGAAAATCACGATCTCGCCATCCAGGTCACGGAGCAATGCAACCGTGCTGTCGAAAAGGGCATGATTGAATCCCCGCTGCTGGAACATCAACAACACGGCGAAAGCAATGCCACTCACCGCGACAAACAGCTTGCGCCGATCGTGTGTCAGGTTTTTCCAGGCGAGTGGTATTCGGGACAAAACAGTCTCCGGCGATGGTCTGTTTTCTAAAACAATGAGGCGGGTTCGGCAGACCACAGTTTTCGAAGCGCCAGTGTGCCGCTGATCATGCACATCAACTGGGTCAGCATGAAAACAAAGACCAAACGGGATGTCGTCATGAAGATTGGGAGGTTTGCCAGAATAGAAGTGATTTCGTAGAACGCGATGGAAACGATTACAGAAGGTACAAACGCAAACAGTGCCAGCCAGATCGCCTGCTTCAAGACAACCGCCGCCAGCCACGAATTGCGATAACCCATTGCCCTCAGGGTCGCATATTCCTTCAACCGGGTCGCGACGTCGTTGGACAGGACCATGTAAAAGATTGCAGCGCCGACGATGAAGGCTGTACCAACACCCAGTGTAAAGACAAAGCCAATTGGAGTTTCACCGATCCAGCGGTTGATCTCGCGATTCAGAACCTGTTGACGCGTAAGGACTTCGACCAGCGGCTGGTGTTGGGCGTCGCTGTTTAGTTGGATGATTTGGGCAGCAACCTCGTTGAGATTGAATCCCGGTTCGACTTTGATCAAACCCATAGCCGGTCTTTGCACTGAATCCCACGGAACCAGCCGGTTGTATCCATCCACAGAGATGATCGCCGACCCGTTGGCGGTCAACCCGGCTCCCATTCGATAAAGTCCAGCAATTCGTACTTTTTGACCAGCCAGTTCTGTTTGGACGCCAATATCGGCAACCGAGAACTCATGGCCGTCTGCCGGTCCGAATTCCGGGCTGGATTCCGAGTCGACCAGCACCTGACTGAATGAAGTCAGTTTTTCCAGGTCTCGGCTGACTTCCAGAGAATTGAAAGTAGGTAAAGCCGGTTCGACACCCATCAAGACCATTCCGCGGAGGTCCGAATTCAAGGGATTTCGCCAGTTCACGAGCGTTACATGAAACGGAACGGCCGACTGTACACCGTTCACACTGCGGGCTGCATCCAGTGCGGTTTGAGGAATGTTTCCCGAATCGATGAAATGCAAATAGTCCCGCGAACGGACGACCAGGTCGAAATCCATCTTTTCGTAAATCATCAGCGCAGTATTCTCGACCGCGCCGCGAAAACCGAGCTGCACAAAAATCAGCGTGATGGCAATTCCAATTCCAGCCAGCGACACGATCGTTCGTGGCAGGCTGTGCCGGATATTCTGCAGTGCCAGGTTGACTCGCATGGAAGGCGGCGACCGCCGATCGTGTTAGTTGGCGGGTGTCAAAGGGTCCGTGGAGCCGGCTACGGAAACGTCCGGCGTCAATTCGACGGTAACCTGCAAGTTTGAAAAATTCCGGGCCCGGTCGGTATCTTTTTCGTCGATGAGCACGGTAACTTCGACTGTCTTTCGATCCACGAGGGCGAGGGGATTGGGCTCGGATAGAGTCGCCGAGCCAACGACGCGGCTAATTCCTGTGACTTTTCCCTGCACCGGCTCGCTCAAAGCCGAACTGGACAAAGTGGCCGGCATTCCCTCCGTGATTTTGTTGGTGAACATCTCGCTGACTTCCGCCAGGCACTCCATCCGGTCGAGGTTGCCGATCTGCATTAGCGGTCCTGGGCCAACAGTGTCTCCGTCCCGGACCAGAACACGCAACACAGTTCCGGAGGCCGGCGCGAAAACCCGACTTTGTTGAAGCTGTGAATTTGCAATTTCTTCCGCCAGTTTTGTCGACCGGTTTTCCTGTTCGACTTTCGCCGCCATTTCCGCTGATTCTTTTGCATCCAACAGGTTTGCCCGGGCGACAGTTAATGTTTGTTGGGCAGCTTCCATCGCGTGTTCCTGTTTCAACTTCGATTCCGTCAGTTGCAACCGGCTATTTTCCAACAGCGATTTCTGTTGTCGAAGTTGTTGTTCCGAAACCAGCATTTTGGTCAGCGGATCCCCGGCCAACTGAAGATACTCGTCCAGTTGTTCCTGGGCCGATTTCAGTTCCTGTTCTGCAATGGCGACCTGACTCGTTGACTGAAGCTGCTTCAGATTCAGTGCTGCCGACTGGACTGAAGATTCTGCCCCGCGTACCGCCATCTCGGCGGTCATCCGGGCCTGGGCCAGGTCCATGGCCACTTCGTTCCTGCGCGCCGACGCCAGACTGGATTGCAGTTCCAGCAACTCCAGGGACGCCAGGCGAACCAGTTCGGTTTCACCTGCAACAACCGATTCTGACTCTTTCACCATCAACTCTCGCACCTGTTGTCCAGGCGGAGCAATAACGTTGACGATGCCACCCAATGGCCTTAACCGCCCCTGCGCCACGATCCTGACAATTCGAACGGGTTGGGAAACCGGATTTGGTTCGGCCTTCGAAGAAACCGAAAATGCATCAGGCCATTGGCGAACCGCAAACCAGCCACCGGCAAACCCGATTGCAGTTGCGATGATGATGGCCAAAGCTCGGTACATTGATGTGTCGTTCCGAAAAAAAAGGGCTCTTTGCAGAGCCCTGGTTTTACGTTTTGAAATTGGACTGGCAGCTGATTCCAAGCACCTATCGGGTTGCAACGGAAGCGGACCAAATCGAATCGCCAGTCATTGCGGGAATGCCCAGGCTCTCACGACTCAATTTTGCATTCGTTTCAACGTTGCTCGCCACGCCCCAGCTATCGACCAAAACACCGCCGCTGGTTGTTACAACCCAGGCGTTGCTGGTTCGAATAAAGCTGCATTGTGGAGCGATCGTTTTCGGAGCAGTGAATTCCGGAGTCGATACCGATGCCATTGTTCCCATGATGCTGGAAATGTCGGTATCAGCCTGATTCACCAAATCATGTTTGCGAATGATCGCAGCGACAACAGTCAGGTCCATGATGTTTCGAAGTTCGGCAAAGGCTGGTTCAGCCGCAGCCAGTTCTTCAAATTTTTCCGTCATGTTGGCTGCCCATTTTTCGGCGAACAGGTTTGGTTTGCCAGTCGCTTTGCGAACACCATT
>JAYVKA010000510.1:0-3660 GCA_043768885.1 Planctomycetota bacterium | reverse complement strand
TGACGGTTAAACAAATGTGGTGCTGCACACCTAAATAAACCGGTCGATAAACCGTGGGTCGAGCGGGATGTCATCGACTTCGATGTCGGCAATCAGGTCCTGATACAGTTTCGATTCGGTCTGCATCATGTGTTGGCCAATCTCGGCCCAGGCACGTTGCAAAGCCGGCGAGCGGTCATGACCCTTCAGTTTCAGGTCGGCTTCCAGGTCCAGGGCCGCCGCGACTTTCAGGTATTCCGGATCGGCCTTGTCCATCGACAAGGAAAAAACCAGCGAAGCGAGCGAGTGACACAGTTGATCGAACAGACCACCTTCGTCACCCAGCAAAAAAGTCTGATCCATAAAACTCTTTTGATATCGTGCAATGATCATCAAAATCCGCCGACCGATCACACGATTCCGCCGCAACGCCTTTCGGATGTAGCGGACTTTTTCGGGAAACTGGTTTTCAACACCAGCCAGCGAACCAGTCCAGGGATTTAGCGAACCCAGGAATGTCTTGACGATGAAGAAACCGAATTTGGCTTTGATCCCCAGGCCCATGCTCCCCTTAACTTCAGCCATTCCAATCGGTTCGAGGAACTGGTTGCGGATGCTGCGGGTCATCGCGTTGGGCGCACCGACGTCGGCCAGAACCGGGTTGGGGCCTTCGTAAACCGTTGCGATCGTAAACTCGTGCATGTTTTCACCGACGAAGTTTTCGATCAATGCGGTTGGATCGACTCCAGCCGAAGAAGCCTTTCGGCCAGCGATGGTTCCCCGGGTGAGTTTGCGGGCTTCGTCCGTATGAACCGATCGGCCACCTTGAATCTGGTAAACGTTGATCGCGGTTTGCAGCAAACCCTTCGTTGCAAAGACTTTGGCGATCATTCCCTGCGTTTCGTCACGGACGCCGTTGGCGGCAAGCCGGAAGCACAAGTCGCCGAGTACCCGACCAGCCAGGCCGTGGCATGTCGCGCGGCCCACCCAGGTTTGAATGCGGGGAGCACAGCCAATCGGTTTGCCGAATGTAGCACGAAACGAAGTCCAGCCGCCGACATTCGGCTCGCCGGGATTCGCTTTCGACGCGGTTACCGTGCGTTTGCCTCCAGCCGATTCCTTTTTCGCAGCCGGATCGTTGATGATTTGCGCCAACAGCTTGAATGTCTTCGCTGCACTGTTCACACCGATGCCACCACGGCCTTTGGCCAGCGAGCTGAACGCCTGGGCCAGCCCTTTGCCTGGCGGACCGAGAAGAGTGTTCAGCGGCACTGCGCAATCAGTCAGTCGAAACCTTGCATTCCAGAGATAGTCAAACGAAGTCAAATCGTTTCGGATCATCCGGAAATTTTCGGTGTCCGCCCTGGGGACTTCGTACAGGATCATCGCCGAATCGCGGCCGGGTTTCAGTCCTTCGTTTTCCAGCTTCAAAACGAGCACGCACAGCCCACCATAAATCACATTGGTGATCGGCCATTTGACTCCGCTGATGATGTACTGGTCGCCCTCGCGCCGTGCAACCATCGACAATTTGCTCGGGTCGGCTCCGACACCAGGCTCGGTCAAGGCAAATGATCCAAGCAGTTCGCCACGGGCCATTCGCGGCAGGTAATACTCTTTTTGTTCGGGTGTACCGAAATCCAGGATCGGCGTGACGGGTCCGAGGAAGTTGTGGACTTCGAACAGGACGGCAAGGTCCGGGTGGATGAACGTCAACGCGCGAAGCAACGGGCCGAGGTCGCCCAGTTTGGCACCACTGCCGCCATACTGTTTGGGGATTGCCAGACCAAAGAACCCTTTTTCGGCCAAGCCTTTGATCGTATCTTCGTGGAACAGCATCTTCTGCTGGTCGCAAAGGGTACCGGCTTTCTTGCGGCCGATCAGAAACTCCATGCAGCCAGCCATGCACGTGGCGACTTCTGCGGACGGGCTGAACTTTCCGGCGTGGAACTCGGCCGCCATGCCGCGACCAAACAATGACGCCAACGTTGGAGCCTCACCCGTGAACAGGTTCTCCGCCGCACTGTCGGCCTCATCCAGCGTCGACAACGCGGCGATTTCGTCCGCACTCTTGCCAGCCTGTTGCAGGATCAGGGTGATGGCATCTTTGTCCGCGCCGGCAGATTTTCGTTTTGCGGAATCAGCTTCTTTGAGCATCGTGTTACTTCACTCATTTCAAACATCAGACGAACAGGCCAGCAACAGATTTGCTGTCAAAAGTCAACGATTCCATCGAAGGCCAAGAACCGCAAGCAAGCCTCAAATTAAACCAAATTGGTCAAAATGGCAAAGCGATTGCGTCAAAATAACGACCTTTCGACCGGGAAAAACGAGGCTTTCCTGCCTGCATTCAACGATTGCGGGAAATCTGCCGGACAGTCCCATGCCGCACGTCGAGAAAATCTGAGTTCCCCAAACCGGGACGAGTTGCCCGCGGATTCACTCCGGAATTACGACTTGGTTCGATTCATTCCAATATCAGATTGGAGCGTCTTTGATGGAACAGAAGGAAACAGAGTGAACAGAGGTTTCGCTGGCTACTTTGTTTCCTGCTTTTCCTCCTCTTCCTTACCTGTTCCCGATTGGAAATTCCATTCCGGTAATCCGAACAATTTCAGGAAATTGTCCAGGTAATGTCTGAGGCGATACTGGACCCGGTTTCAGTTGCCGGGCCAACCGGTTTGACGACTGTCGCGGTTTCACAAAAAATGCGATTGGCTCCATGGTTGCCAACCAGATTCATTTCCAACAAAGCCCGGCTATAGCGTTACGCAATTGAAAAACTGCGCAAGTGGTGAAGGTCGCGAGTTGCTATTTCACCGGATCTTCCGGAGTTCGGCCCTGGTCGTCGGGGGTGATGACCCAGTCGTTGAAGCGGGTTTTCAGCCAGCCATCGGCGACCTTGACCACGTCATCGTCCAGATTCACTTTCAACGCAGCAAAACGATCGTCGTTTCGCTGGGCGGCCAGTCGCAGGTAAAGCATTCCCGTGTTGGCTTCGTGCTTTTTGATCGGCTCCGGGATCGTGCCGTTCATCAACACGCCAGTGACCCGCGAGTACACGCAACTGGCCATAAACAGCTCCGTCGCGATGTCACCCAATCGGGCCTGGACGTATTGCTGGTCGATGACCTGTTCGCGGTACTTGATCAGAGCCATTTCGACGGCCCAGGCGAACTTGCCAATCTGCTTCGACAACGATCGGGCATGAAACCGAAGATGTTCGTGCTTGACCGGAATTTCCGGTTTACGTCGCAGCATCTTGTAGGCTTGCCATGGTTTCTTGAGCAGAGTCTCGAGGTCTCTGCCAACGTGTCGCAAACCGACTGCAGCGATGAAACACCTCAACACATCATTCGCACCTTCGCCAATCTGGTTCAGTCGCGCGTCGCGCATCAATCGCTCGAAAGGCTGGTCGGTAAAGAATCCGGCACCACCCCAAACTTGCAAACAATCGTTGGTGATGCGCCACAACTGGTCGCTGGCAAAGACCTTGATCATCGCCGTCTCGACCATATAGTCTTCGGCGCCACTGTCGATCAGCGCGGCAGTATAAAAGGTCGCACTTTCCATGGCGTAGGTGTCCGCTGCCGCCTCGGCAATTTTTTGTTTGACCAACTGGAATTCGCCCAGCGTTTTTCCAAACTGCCGCCGGGTGTTGGCCCTATGCACCATTCTTTC
>JAYVKA010000509.1:0-14296 GCA_043768885.1 Planctomycetota bacterium | reverse complement strand
CGACGTAAACCTCACGGGTCGCCTGATAGGGGCGAAACAGGTTGGCGATTGGAATGAACCAGTAACCTGCACACCAGCCAGGGGTGTATTCCAGATTGTGAACTCCCAGGCTTCTCAAATTGGCATTGCTTCGGTAACTGAACATTGGTCCCAATACCATGACAGCCAACCCAGGTATCAAAGATAGCAACGCGATTCCGGTCATCAAAATCGCAGCCATTTCAGCCGTCTCTGTGGCGAATTCCTGGTAAGGGTCGTTGAAGCCAGGCCACATTTTCTCGAATGTCAATTCCATCGTTGATACCATCATGGCTGCGATGCTGACGATTGCCACGCAAACGACGAGGCAAATTGCCAAAACGCGAATGGGCTTGAACTGGTATTGATGCTGGTGTGGAGTACCAGTCGAAAGGTTGTTCGGTTCGCCAAAACCCGGAGCGGCCAACGGAGATTGATAGGGGTTGCCGGACATGTTTGCCTCGGAAATCAAATGGTCGGAAAAGTCCGGAGATTGTAACCGGACGAAAACCGGTTTTTCAGCCCCTATTCGGGCTGTGGATCGACGAACAATCCGTAGATTTCGTAGGCCTCTTTCAGCAAATCCGGATAGGCTTCCGGTTTGGAACGGGAATAGCCCCGAAAGCAAACCAGTTTGCCCCGAGTTGCTTCGACATTGATTCCGGTTCTGGTCGCCAAGCCCTTTCGCAATTGGCGATGGAAAGTCTTGCGAATCGCCGCTTCGTTTTCACCTTTCAGCACGAACGCGTTCGAAAATTCCGGGTCGTCGTCGAAGTCGATATCCTGGAACCCAAGCATGCTGCCGATTTTGTCGAGAAAGATTTCGGGCCGCATGGAGAACGAAGGAATCTTCAGGTTGGCAGATTCCAGTGCCACCACGGTCAGCCGCCGGGTCGATTTGTTTTTGCCGCTGCCGGTGGAAAACGTGTAGTCGAAAATCGAAATCCGGACGTCACCCGAGTCGCCTGTCATGCAATTGCCGGAAAGTTTTGAATGTCCGGTCTGAAAAAACGCCATGTCCGAAAATCGTTCGCGAAACGAAAGATCGTCGCCGGGAACAAACGTAAGGCCCAGCGATTCGGCAACTTCAGCAATCTTCTCCTTCCGTTTTCTTTCCAGAACGGCAGAAGTATAGATCGCGCCGGCGACCAGCAGAATCAGGACGGAAATGATTGCAACAGGAACAAGCATGCCAGGTTCCGAAGGCAGTTGGGGTACAAAACAGTTTGCCCATGAATCTAGCAAAACAGCTGGTGTTTTGCATTGCACAGATTGTGGCTTTGTCTTCCAGCCGAAGCAAATTCAAAGAGATATTTCGGCTGGAAGCCAAAGCCACGGCACCTTGGCCTTTGAAATGACGTTCAACTGATCTGCACAAGGTCACTGGATTCTTTTTTGGGCATCGCGCCGCGGTTTGACAGGCGCGGGTCGATCCAGTTTTCTTCGCGGAAATTTTCCTTGTAGACACCGTAGTCGTGAAAGGCAAACTTCTTGGCCAAGCGATAGGCCCAACTCTTTTCCCGAACGGGTTCGAGTTCGGGGCAATATTGGCTCGGGTAAACTTGTGCAGCATTCAATTCGGCCAATGCCGTTCCGCGAGCCGTGCTGTCCGTTGCACCGTGCCGCTCGGCCAACGCAGCGATCAAATCCGGTCGTTCCAGTGCGATGCAGCCGCGCGTATGCTTGGCCGCGGTCCTGCGAAAATCCCGAAGGTATTCCGATTCGTTGAAAACCTGATCGAGCGGCCGTTCGTCGTGGATCGACTCCTTCGCAAACTGAATCACCGGGCAGGGTTCAATCGCGCCCCAGGGACTAATGTGATGAGTGAATCCGGTCGCGGCGGGGCACAAAGCGTTGCCATCGGCGTCGTAGTAGGCATCGATAATGATGATCGGTTTCTTGCAGCGCATATCGACGACGAACTGGCGGGCCGTTCGTTGTTGTTGCGGGGTCAGTGCAAGATTCGGGTTTGGAACCGGACCGACGGCGCGATAAATGTGGTACCAGGTGTAAAGCACTCCCATGTCGATCAAACGGTCAATCCATTTCTCGGTCAACAGCTCTTCGTAATTGGTTTGGCAAAGGCTGGTGCAAACGCCGGTCATCACACGATGCTTCAGCAGGTTTTCCAGGCCTTGCATCGTTTGGCTGTAAACGCCAGTTCGTCCTCGTCGTTGATCGCTGACGATGGAAGTCCCTTCGACGCTGACCAGCGGAGTCACGTTGCCACAAGCTCGCAATCGTTTCGCGACGTCTTCGGTAATGAAGTGTCCGTTGGTAAAGACCTGAAAATAGGCGCCGGGGTGGGCTTCGAGCACGTCGAAGATTCCCTTGTGCATAAACGGTTCGCCGCCGAGCAAACCGAAAAACGAATTGCCTTGCTTCCGGGCGGTCGTGATCATTCGGTTGAGCGCCGGAACGTCGATCGTCTGTTGTTTGGCGGCGACATCGACCCAGCAACCCTGACAACGAAGATTGCAGCTGTTGATGATTGAGATGTAAAGGTACGGCGGGAAGAACTCGCCCCGCTTCAATCGGCGCTTGTGTCGCTGGATCGAACGGACTCCTTTGACGCCCATGTTCCAGCCCAGCTTCCAAAGCAACCGCTTGTCGGTTTCCAGAAGCATTCGTTTCAGAAGTTGGAAATAGACCATCGGTATCGTTGGGTTGTGTTCTGTTGGCAATTGGTTGGCGGGTTCATTCTACCCGATTCGGGATTTCGGTGCTGGAAAAGAACTCGTTCGGGTTTCGGCCGTGCATTTGGTCCAGTCTTTGGCGAATTCGGTACAGTATGATGGCCGCAGCTGTTGATACGTTCAGCGAATCGACATCGGGGGACATTTCGATCTGGACAGCCCGGTCGGACAGGTCCAGCCATTCTCGCCCAAGACCGTGGGCTTCGTTACCCAGCATAAACACCATTCGCCTCCGGGGAACGAAATTCTCCAGCGACTCTGCTTCCGGAATTCTCTCACCCGCGACGATTTCGAAACCGTAACGCTTCTTCAAATCCAGCAGAAATGCCGGAAGATTCTCTGGCTGAAAAATGTCGAGTCCGAAAATATTTCCCATCGAAACCCGAACACATCGCCGGGAAAACGGGTCTACGCTTCGAGGCCCGGTGATGACGCCTTGAGCGGAGAACGATGCCGCCAATCGCAGGATCGAACCCAGGTTGTCCGGCAAAGATGTCTCCGGGCAACAAACCAGCAGGGCCTGGGCTGGCCACCTGGAAATCTGTTGCTCATCCGCCGGTTTCCGGATCGCACAGGCCATGATTCCGGCATGAAAATCAAAACCGACAAGCTGCGAGCACAGCCGATGATCGACTGACAGCACTTTCACACCAGCAGGAATCTGCCGCACAAAAGTGTTGGTTTGCTTGCGGCTGAGCAGAACGGATCGAATCCGATAATCGCTTTGCAGCAGACGTTGCACCACCAGTTTTCCTTCTGCAATGAACCAGTCTTCAAGCGGAGACGTTTTGGTGTTTCGTAAATCCCGATAAGGGTCCAGCAACGGGTTGTCGATCGAATCGATCGGAATAACGTCGATATCACAGCCGTCATGGGCCGGATTGATGTCGGTTTGATTCAGATTTGGGTTTTGCATTGCAAAAATTGATTCAATGCGGGACGATAGACGGCGACCCACAGTTTCCGTTTTTTTCGATTGCCGATTCCATGTTTCGCAAATTGACGATTGCGCTTTTGATGGCGCAAGCGGCCGTTTGGCTGCAAGCCACTTCGTTAGCTGACGTTCCCAACAAGGCCACTTCATCAACTCCCAACATCGTAGTCATTTTTATTGACGACATGGGGTATGGCGATATCGGGCCGTTTGGTGCGAAAGGGTACAAGACCCCGGCACTCGACCAGATGGCCCGCGAAGGCCGATGCTTCACCGACTTCCTGGTGTCGTCCGCCGTATGTTCCGCCAGCCGCGCCGCGTTGCTGACCGGTTGTTATCACGAGCGAGTCGGCATACGAGGGGCACTCGGCCCGAACAATCGAAACGGGATCGCGGACAGCGAGACGACGATCGCCGAAGTCTGCAAATCGAAAGGCTACGCGACCGCCTGTTTTGGCAAATGGCACCTCGGGCAACATCGTCCTTTCCTGCCGTTGCAACATGGTTTTGACGAATACTACGGGCTTCCCTATTCCAACGACATGTGGCCGTTGCATCCGGACTACGCCAAATTTCCGCCTGGAACTGCCGAACGCAAACAGGGCTATCCCGATTTGCCAATGCACGAAGGAAACGAAATCTGCGACGAATCCGTCGATGGCAATGACCAAGCGCGGATGACGGGAGACTACACACGCCGTGCCGTGGATTTCATCGAGCGAAATCGTGACCGCCCGTTTTTTCTGTACGTTCCGCATTCGATGGTGCATGTGCCGCTGTTTGTATCGGACAAGTTCAAGGGCTCCAGCGGGGCAGGGCTGTTTGGCGACGTTGTGCAGGAAGTTGATTGGTCGGTAGGGCAAATTCTGGACAAGCTGCGGGAACTGAACATCGCCGAAAACACGCTTGTAATTTTTACTTCAGACAATGGGCCCTGGTTGTCTTACGGAAATCATGCGGGAAATTCCGGCGGATTGCGTGAAGGCAAAGGGACGATGTTCGAAGGCGGAGTTCGCGAGCCAACCATCATGTGGTGGCCTGGGAAAATTCCGGCGGCGACACACTGCAACGAACTCGCATCGACGATTGACCTTTTGCCCACCGTTGCGGGTTTGATTGGAGCCGAGTTGCCGCCACTGCCAATCGATGGCGTGGACATTTCCAAACTTCTGTTGTCCCGTGAAGACACGCCCAGCCCCCGCGACTCGTTTTACTACTATTACTCGGGTGGCGAGTTACAGGCCGTGCGGGACCGGCAATGGAAGCTGGTCATGGCTCATAGCTTCCGGTCGATGAATGGAAAGCCCGGTGGAGTCGATGGCAGCCCCGCGGACTACACACAATTGAAAACAACCCAAAAGTTGTTCGACCTGAAGGCTGATCCAGCCGAGTCGAACGACGTTTCGGAGGCAAATCCGGACGTTGTTGAGCGATTGTTGGCGATGGCAGAAACAGCCCGAGCTGACCTGGGTGACAGTTTGACGAATCGCAATGGACCTGGGATTCGGCCGTGTGGAAAGTTGCCTCCGAGTAAAGATGGCGAATGAAATCCGGCCCAAGGTGGCTGGAGTATGAAGGAGCAAAGTTTTGTTTGAATCAGGAGTTATGAGTACAGCTGTGCAAGAATCAATTGGGCGTTTCGTCCATTTTATTATTGTCTTGGTTTTGACGATTGGCGTCGCGGCGTCTGGTGCAACCAACATCGTTGCGCAGGAAAAGCAGGCGGCCACCGATCCTCCCGCGACCAACCAGGAGGCCGTGCCTCCGGCCACGAATGTGAGTCCGGAGCCGATCGTCGCGGAGAAAGCCAGGCAAAATGTTACGGACGAGGATATTGCCGGTGCGACGGCCGAGTTGGCAACTGCGACAGCCATGGATGAAGCATTGCGAACAAGCATTACACAATTGCTCGCGACGGCAACCAAAAAACTGGATGCAAAATACCAGGCGGAAACAAGAATCGCTGATTACGACAAACGGATTGCCGACGCCCCCAATTCGATCACAGTTGCCAACCAGCAAAAAATCGACATTCCAAAATCTCCGCTCATCTCGCCGGCAGATTTTGAACAGCTGGAACAGTTGCGGCAGATGCTGGCCCAAAACCAGGCGGAGTTGGATCAGGAAAAAGCGACTCAAAACACTTTGGTGGATGAACCGGCCCGACGGCTGGCCCGAATGGCGGAGATTCCCGGTCTGGTAGCCAAACTCGAAAGCGAATTGTCGGAAACGAAAAAACAATTGCTGCTGGAACCACCGCCCAACGAACTGCAGTTGCAGACGCGCGCGCGTAGATTGCAGTTGGGTGCCCAGGAAATGGCCCTGGAAAAGGAAATTGAAAGTCAAAAAAAAGAGATCCTCTACTACAACACGACGATGGACTTGTTGCCATTGCAAGTCGAAGTCGCCCAACTAAGAGTGGCCCAAAAAGCCAAGAATATCGAGGCCTTGCAACAGGCCCTGGTTCGCCGGCAGGAAACCCGACTTCAACGATTGTTGAGTGACACCAGAAGCGAACTTGCCAGGCTTCCGCAAGAACTTGTTCCGTTTGCGACAGCGAACGTCGAAATGGCCCAAACAATAATGACTTACCAGGACCGGGCTAATTTGCTTACGACGCAATTCGATGAAACCAAAAAGAAGCATGAAGAAACCGAAAAGCAAAGACAAATTTCACTGGACCGGTTCAAGAGTGTCGGGTTGACTGACGCGCTCGGCGGAATGTTGCGAAAACACCGCCGCGACTTGTTAAGACTACGGCAACGGAACCAGCCATCAGGCGATTCCCGTTCGGAGATTCGCAGTCTTCAAGTCGAGATTTTCCAGCTTCAGGATTCGATTGCCACAAGACAGGATGATGAGCAAGAGAAAAAGGCACTGATTCAACAGTTGGAGGTGGGGTCTGCCACGGATGCGAAGGCACTGGAATCCGCCGCGCTGATTCTCGTAGCCCGCCGACACGCGTTGATGAACGAGCTGACTTCGGTTTCCGAACAGCAATTCCAAAAAGTCGTCAGCCTGGATACTGCCAAACGCCAACTGGTAACGCTGACCACTGAATTCGTTGGGTGGATTGATGAGCGGGTGATCTGGATCCCCAGCGCTCCGGTTTTTGCAACCGGCGACTGGACGATTGGACGATCCGCTTCAGTTTGGCTTGTTTTCCCAGGCAATTGGCAGAACGTATGGAAAGAACTTCGACTGGATTTGACTTCGAACTGGTTTGCATTTGTGCCATTTATTGTGGCGATTTTGGTTCTGTTCCTGTTTCGAGGCAGATTGAAAAAGATCATTGGAGAAACGGGAGAAGAGGCCCGAAAGGGGCGCTGTTCCAAAATATTGCCGACACTCAACAGCCTCGCGGCGACTTTTCTGATGTCCGCACTCTGGCCAATGATTGTGGCCGTTTTGGGCTGGACGTTGTCACACGGCCCTGCGGCAGACAGTTTTGAGTTTTGCGTTGGCCAGGCGTTTCTGGGCGTTGCGATTTTCATGGCTCCGCTGGAATTGCTGCGGCATGTTTGTCGTGAAAAAGGCCTCGCCGATGCGCATTTTGCCTGGCCTGACCGGACGCGCAAATTCCTGGCCCGTAACATTCGCAGCTTCTACCTGTTTTCCTTGCCACTGATGTTTGTTCAGGGTGTGATGGCGACACAGGCCAATGAAGACTGGAAAAACTCGCTGGGCCGTTTTGTTTCCTGTTTGCTGTTCATGGTGGTCGGGTGGTATCTGCATCGCCTGTTCCGGCCGTCGGGTGTCATTTTTCAGCAAATGATTTCCCTGCGTCCAATTCCCGGTGTTTATCGGTTTCGTTCCCTGATTCACCTGGTTTCACTTGGAATGCCACTGTTGCTGCTGATATTGTCCCTGGCCGGATACTATTACACGGCCTATCAGTTGGGCGGGTGTATGGAACAGACCCTGTCGCTGTTGATCACGATGATGATTACCGGTGGGGTCTTGTTGCGTTGGCTGCTGGTTCGACGGCGGGATTTGGCGATGGAAGAAGCGCGCAAGGCCCGGCTGGCGATTGCGGCGGCCAGTGAGGCCGGAAATCAGGTCGGAGAGGTGGTCGCCCAAAAAGCAGACAAGTCCCTGCTGGATTTGGCTTCGGTCAGCCGCCAGGCTCGGGAAATCGTTGTGCTCGTTTTGGGGTCGGCGACTTTTATCCTGATGTACTGGATTTGGCGAGATGTTTTGCCAGCGATCGGAATTCTTGACCGGGCCGAGTTGTGGTCGGTGACGGTGAACGAAAAAGTCGTGCAGGTTACGCTGAAAAACCTGTTCAACGCCTTGCTGACCGGGACGTTTACGTGGTTGATGATTCGAAACATGCCCGGCATGCTGAACCTGGCTGTGCAGAAGTTCTCGTCGCTGGATTCCGGGGCCCGCTATGCTGCCACAACCATTTTTCGATACGTAATTACGGTGATCGGAACAATTACGGCGTTGAACTTTCTGATGATTCAATGGTCGCAGTACAGTTGGCTGGTCGCGGCCGTCACGGTCGGTCTTGGTTTTGGTTTGCAGGAAATCGTTGCGAATTTTGTGTCGGGTTTGATTCTGTTGTTCGAACGCCCGGTTCGCGTAGGCGACCTCGTTACGATCGATAATGTCAACGGCGTAGTCACGCGAATTCAAATGCGTGCCACAACTGTGATGACCTGCGATCATCAGGAATTGATCGTGCCGAACAAGGATTTGGTCACGGGCAAGCTGCTGAACTGGACTTTGACGAACGTCACAAACCGGTTGGTTCTGGAAGTGGGCGTTGCCTACGGAACTGATGTGGATATGGTCCGTGACCTGTTGGAAGCTACCGTCAGGTCGCATCCGGAAATTTTGGCAGATCCGCCACTGCTCGTGAGTTTTGAATCGTTTGGTGACAGTTCGCTGAATTTCCGGATTCGGTGTTTCCTCCCGAATGTGGATCGTCGTTTTCAGATCAAACATGAATTGAACAGTTCGATTGCCAGGGCGTTCAAGAAGGCGGGTATTTCGATTCCGTTCCCCCAGAGGGATTTGCATATCGTCTCGGGCGGGATGCCGGCAATTTCCAGCAATGGTTCGAGCGGAATTTCGCAATCCGCTTCGATCAGCAAGGACTAGAAGTATTCGTCATGCCGATGGGACAGTAGAACAATTGTCCCCAATTGTTCAGACTGTCTGTTCGGAATGAAGGCGAACAATTGAGCCAATTGTTCTACTGTCCTCCGTCGCCTGTTTTGGTTTTCGGCTCGTGTTTGTCGCCAGCGGGTTCACCCAATGACTTCAACACGATATTCCGGAACTGGACTTTCATGGGTGGGCCAACGTGCAGTTGCAATCCGATGATTCCGTTTCGACGTGAGGCGTCCTCTTGTTCGTCGTTCAACTCCGCAGTGATTTGGTCGTCGATTTTGCATGTAATCTGCGGGCCATTGGCAGTGATGACGTAATGATGCCATTCGGCAGCTTTGTATCCGGCCTGAAAATCATCTTCGACCAGCCCCGTTGATTCGGGTTCGGTGCGTTTCCCATCCGCAGCGATGGAAACCCTTTGGCCACGTTGGCACAGGATTCCGCGTGCCCGTTCTTCGTACAGGATTCCCATGAATTTCATCGTGCTGTCGATATCCGCCTGATATCCCTTCACGCGGAACGGCTCGATCTCTTCGCTGCGAAACTGGATTCCGGAGTTTCCCGATTCGATGCGGAATTCGAGGGTCAGTTCAAAGTCCTCCGGCAGTTCGCCCCGCCAAACGAGAAACGAGTTGGCTTTTAGCCTGGTCTCTTCCGTGGTGCGCCCGGTGATTGCGCCGTCTTCGATGCTCCAAAGTCCCTCTTCCCCTTCCCAGCCTTCGAGAGATGTTCCGTCAAATAGCACCAACGATTCCGTTTTGTCGTCTGCCATATCATCGACCAATGCCAGCTCGTTCGCCCGGTCTTGTTTCAATTCGTTTACTCTTGAATTCCCGACACCGTCCTGGTAGCCGAAAACTGTTCCTGCGAGCAGCACAACACAAGGAATTACCGACGTCAAAACTATTGATCTCATGACTGATTTTCCATTTTCGACAGGAGTAGCGGGAAAGTGACATGATACCCTTTTTCAAGACCGCTGAATTGTCTTTCACCCGCCTTCGCCGATCATGGCCTCAAATTGGGTTTCTGTGATGATTTGAACCCCAGCTTTTTTCGCTTTTTCGAGCTTGCTCCCGGCATCAGCACCGGCGACCAGGAAGCTGGTTTTGCTGCTGACACTGCTGGATGTCTTACCGCCGTGTTGGCGGATCATTTCGTGAATTTGATCGCGGGTGAATTTTTCCAGTGTACCGGTAACGACAAACGATTTGCCTTGCAGCTGATCGCCTGCAGGAGGAGCAAATGCCTGGGCGCTTTCGAAACTGACTCCACAGGTACGCAAATCGTCGATCGCCGCTTGACCCTGTTCGCTGGCCAGGTATCCATGCAGGCTGCGGGCAATGATCTCTCCGACCTCATCGACTTCGGATAATTGTTCGGGTGACAAAGCCATGATCGCGTCGAGATTGCCAAACTGCCTGGCCAGAATTCGTGAAACAGTAGTGCCGACATGGCGGATGGAGAGGGCAGGGATCAGCCGTTCCAGGCCGCGGGTCTTTGTATTCTGAATCGCAACGATTGCTTTTTCGCTCGATTTTTTCCCCATCCGTTCCAGTGATTGCAACTGTTCGGCAGTTAACCGGTAAAGGTCGCCATAAGTCTTTACCAAACCGGCATCCACCAGTTGGCCTACGAGTTTTTCGCCAAGTCCTTCGATATCCATCGCAGGTCGCGAAGCGTAGTAGCGAATCCGTTCACGAAGTTGTGCCGGGCAATCGAAATTCGGGCAGCGAATGTAAACTCCTCCCTCGTCCTGGACCAGTTTCGTTTGGCACTCCGGGCATTCGGTCGGAAATTGGAAAGGTTGGCTGTTTGCGGGTCGGAAATGGGTTTCGACACGCACGACACGCGGAATAATCTTGCCAGCCTTTTCGACAACGACGGTGTCGCCAACACGAATGTCCTTTCGCTCGATCTCTTCAGCGTTGTGAAGCGTCGCGCGGCTGACAGTCGTTCCCGCAAGCAAAACAGGTTTTAGGTTGGCGACCGGAGTGATCGTTCCGGCTTTGCCAATTTGCACTTCGATACTTTCCAGCACCGTAGTTGATTCGTATCGTTCCCACTTGTAAGCGGCCACCCAGCGGGGGCTTTTGGATCGCGCTCCCAGTCTTTCCCGTTGTGCGAAATCGTTCAATTTGATGACCAGCCCATCGACTTCGAAATCAAGCTCGGCCACTTCTTCGAGGATCGCTTCAATTCCATCGGCACATGCATCAATAGACGGGAAACGAACGACGTTGGGCGTCGGTTTCAGCCCCCATCGCTGGATGGCGGCCAGGAAGTCCAAGTGGTTTGTGACCTTCAATCCTTCGCAGAACCCGATCCCATGCGAAAACACACGCAGGTTCCGTTCGGCACAGATTTTCGAGTCGAGTAGACGGATACTTCCGGCGGTTACATTCCGTGTGTTGGCATAAAGTTCTTCACCGGCTGCGACTCGTCGTTCATTTAGCAGCGTCAGATCGTGGTTCGTCATGTAGACTTCGCCACGGACCTCCAGCCGCTGGGGCCAATCGTCTCCATTCAATTGTAGGGGCACTTCCCGGATCGTGCGAATATTGTGGGTAACGTCGTCGCCGACCTGGCCATTGCCGCGCGTTATGGCCTGGGTCAGTCGGCCTTTTTCGTAAACGATCGCGACGGCGACTCCATCGATTTTGAGTTCGACGACCCACTCGGCAGGTCCGCCCAGCTCCTTTTCGGCGCGTTGACCGAAATGAACCAGTTCAGAAATTTCGTACGCGTTTTCGATCGACAACATTGGAATCTGATGCGTGACCTGATTCAAATGCGGAACTGGTGTTTCGCCGACACGCTGGGTCGGGCTGTCGGGCGATTGAAACGACGGGTTGGCGTCTTCCAGTTCCTTCAACTGCTGCATCAACCGGTCATATTGGGTGTCGGAAATCTCGGGCTTGGCGTCGGTGTAATACAACTGATCATGCCGGCGGATTTCCCTGCGAAGTTTTTCGATCTCATCACCGATTTTGTCGGACATGAATTTATTCGGCAGGAGGACAAGTGGACAAATACAGCTGGATCGAAATGCAAAGCGCGGCAAGACAGAGTATGCCCGTGAATATCAACAGTTTGAACGGTTTTCCAAAATCGACAGGCGGGCCGAAACCTGAAACCGCAGCGAATCCCCACGGAATTGGAAACGCGGCAACATTCACGAACAATAAAATCGCCAACACAAAGGCAATCATCCGCAGGCCGGGGTGTCCGCGTAAAAGTTCCTGATGAGGGAGCTTCACCATCGGTTTTCCGAAATCCGCAGAACTACGCCGACTCGACACCGCATTCGGGCTGCTGAGTCACGGGCATATTGTAAGACGAGTTGGGAACCAGGCAGAGGAATTTTAGCGACTGGTTTCCGGTATTTCGAAACTGGTGAATTTCGTCAGGCGCGACGTAGATAATGTCTCCGGCGCGAATCGGGTGCAACTCGTCACCTTCGGCAATCGTTCCTTCGCCTTCCAGAACAAACACCTCGTGTTCGTAGGGGTGCGAATGGCGAGGCGTGAACCCGCCGGTGGCGACTTCGAATTCGCGCATCGCAAAGTTGGGCGCACCGTCTTTGGTTCCGATTAACCAGCGGACTTTGCATTTTTCCGAACCGGGCATCTCGACAACCTGCTGGTCGATCGCTTCATGTTGGGCAATTTTCACGGGGAATTATCTCTTTTTGGTGAAAGGACTTAATTATTCGTCATTTGGTGGCTGACTTGGATTGTACGTGCGGAGGATTGTGATTTGGAGTTCGAAATGGTCAAGTTTCTGATGAGACAGGCAAACTGCCGCGACCCAAACATGATGGGATCATCGTTTCGCCAAATCACCTTTCAGAATTTTCAGATTTACCCATCTGGTCCAGCCAAATGCGTCATTGCAAAAATCTTTTGAATCCACTATTTTTTGTGAATCCGGAGTGAGTGCAACGGTTTTCCAACAGCAAACTGGTTCAGTTTCCAGTTGTGAATTCGATAACCCTCCTTTCGGAAACTTGCCGGACGGAATGCGGCAGTCGGAAATAGTCAGCAGATTCGCTGACTTTTTTCAGGGGTGTGTTTGTGAAAAAATTCACAAACTCCCGTTTCGGAGTCGTTTGTTGGCAGTTGGGAATTTCACCAAACACGGTTTTCGGCGGCTATGGCTTTGCAATTCATTATCGACAAAGGGCTGAAACTGCCGATTTCCGGCGAGCCCGTCCAGGATATTAAGGACGGCCCGGAAGTAAAGCGCGTTGGTTTGGTCGCTGCCGACTACATCGGTATGAAACCGACAATGTTGGTCGGACAAGGTGACAAGGTCAAACTTGGTCAGCCGGTGTTTCTGGACAAAAAGGCCGAAGGGGTGACTTACACAGCGACGGCTTCAGGAGTTGTCGAGTCGGTGAATCGTGGTGACAAAAGGCGATTCTTGTCGTTGATCATTCGTGTCGATGGAAATGACGCCCAAAAATTCCGGACATGGAACAATCTTGCCGAAGTAACTGGCGAAGACGCTCGTGCTCAAATCGTCGAATCGGGATTGTGGCCCGCATTTCGAACACGGCCGTACAATCGCGTGCCAGTTCCCACGACCGAGCCGCACAGCATTTTCATTACAGCGATCGACACAAACCCGTTGGCCCCCGAACCTGAGTTGATCATCAGTCAGAATCAGGAAGCGTTCATCGCCGGGATGCAGATCATTCCGAAATTGACCTCGGGAAAGCTATACCTCTGCACGCGAAACGAGTCGCGAGTTCCATCGGGGCCGAACCCAAGTGTGGTTGTTGCCTCGTTCGCGGGAATTCATCCGGCTGGATTGCCGGGAACACACATTCATTTGCTCGATCCGGTGGGGCCGAAGAAAACTGTTTGGTTCATCGGGTATCAGGACGTGATTGCGATCGGCGAGCTGTTCATGCTGGGTCGATTGCGAAACGAGCGGGTCGTTTCGGTCGCTGGACCGGTTGTCACGAAACCAGGTTTGTACCGCACGATCCTGGGTGCTGATCTGACGAAACTGGTTGCTGGAAATGTGAATGCAAAAAATGCCCGGGTGATCTCCGGTTCGGTTTTGTCGGGCCGTCAGTCTGCGGAGCCAATGGCATTCCTGGGCCGATACCACAACCAGGTTTCGGTCTTGGTGGAAGGCAACTATCGCGAATTCCTGGGCTGGCAAAAGCCAGGCGGCGA
Organism: Planctomycetota bacterium; assembly: GCA_043768885.1. GTDB lineage: Bacteria > Planctomycetota > Planctomycetia > Pirellulales > Pirellulaceae > BJ22. Next base: position 338 of record JAYVKA010000509.1, on the reverse strand, counting down.
CCGTTTCTCGATCACCAAGGCGTTTCTCGGCGGATGGTTGAAGGCTTCCAGGTACCGTTTTGACACGAACGTTAATGGCAGTCACCGGGCGATGGTCCCGATTGGCGTCTACGAACGCGTAATGCCGTTGGATGTATTGCCCACGCAGTTGTTGCGGGCTTTGTTGACTGGCGATACAGAACAATCTCAGGCTTTGGGCGCGCTGGAGCTGGACGAAGACGATCTGGCTCTGTGCACTTACGTTTGCCCGGGAAAACACGACTACGGAAAAATCTTGCGGCAGAACCTGACAACGATCGAAAAAGAAGGTTAGTTCGCTGCACGTTGGCCAGTCAATT
>JAYVKA010000508.1:0-5566 GCA_043768885.1 Planctomycetota bacterium | reverse complement strand
CCTCTCGCGAAATCAACGAAAAATTCCAGTCTGATACGGTCCTGCTCATGGACGGTCGCACAATTACGGGCGTTGTGATTTCCGAAAACGAAAAACAAGTCGCATTGTTGACGGATCTGCTCAAACCTGAACAGACCACAACGATTCCGCTGGACGAGATTGACGACCGCGTCAAGTCGAAACTCTCCCCGATGCCTGCCGGACTGGCTGACGTATTGACCAAAGAAGAAATCGGCGGGCTGGTCGCCTATGTCGATGCGGTAGGCCAACAGCTTGGCGCGGCACCGGCCGTTGTGCTGAATCACTGGGTCGTGCCGGCTGCAACGGCAATCGATTTTCCAACGACCATTGCTGTTTCCAAACCGCTCGATGCAGAATCCTGGATGGCAACCGCGAGCACAGGAAATGCCGCGAGGTACCGGTTTTTATTTTCATGGTTGTTTGTCACGGCGACATCCGTGTTGGCACTGCATTTTCTGTGGTTGACTGGAACAGGGGCGGCTGTGGTCTTGCATCGTGAGTTGCAGTCATCGGCCGGTGCGCAGCGATTTCTTTCGCAGCAAACGAGTCTGTTCTGGTCGGTCGGGCTGGTCTGGTTGTTGTTGTGGTTTGTCCTTTTTTTCCTGTGGGGCTGATGGGAACCTGGTCATGTCGATCGAAACCGGCCAACAAGTTTCTCCTGAGCGATTTCGCTTTCCACCGTGGGCGAACTATCTGGTTCCAGGGTTGGTGATCGTCGCGATCGGCTTGTTGACTTACATCCCGCTTGCCCTCGGTTTGTTTCTCTCCCCGAAAACTACGGATGTCGGTTACCGCCCGGAACAACCGGTCGCGTTCTCCCACGCCATGCATGCGGGGCAATTGCAAATGGACTGTCGTTATTGCCATTCGACGGTGGAGTCCACTGCATTCGCGGCGATTCCGGCTACCAAAGTCTGCATGAATTGTCACGCAAGCATCGGCGCTGACTTGCCGACGCTTCAGGCAGTGCGGGACAGTTACTCGACTGGCGATCCGGTTTCCTGGAAGAAAATCCACGATGAACCTGATTTCGTTTTCTTCAACCACTCTGCCCACATCAACCACGGTGTTGGTTGCGCCACATGTCACGGACGGATTGACGAGATGGAAGTGGTTCATCAGGACAAATCTCTTTCGATGGCATGGTGTCTGGAATGCCATCGAAATCCCGAACAGTTTCTGCGTCCCCGATCGGAGATCACCAACATGCAATGGGACGCATCGCAAACCGGTAAAAGCCAGAAAGAGCTGGGAAGTCAGCTGGCGAAAGAATACGAAGTTCACCATTCAATTTTCCTGACGAATTGCACAGCATGTCACCGCTAGAGAAAAAACAATCGGTTGATTCGCTCGCCGACCAGGCGTCGGCGGGTCGCTACTGGCGCAGCATCGACGCGTTATCGCGGACGCCCGAGTTTCTTGCGCGAATGCGAGAGGAGTTTCCGGAGGCTCGCGAGCGGGATTTGGCTGGTTTGGGACGCCGTGAATTCACAAAACTGATGGCGGCATCGTTGGCATTGGCGGGCGCGACGCTCTCCGGTTGTCGTCGCTGGCCCGACCAGGAAATCCGTCCACAGTCCAGTACGACCGAAGGATTTCTGCCGGGGGTTGCCGAGTACTTTGCCACTCAGTTCGAGTTGGGAGGGATTGCGACTGGAATTCTGGCCAAGAGCATGGACGGTCGCCCGATCAAGGTCGAAGGGAATGGGCAACATCCATTTTCATTGGGCGCGGCATCAGTTTTTGCCCAGGCCAGTATCCTGGAGTTGTACGATCCGGATCGGACTCGAGGTTATCGGTATCGGAAGACCGCTTCTTCCTCCGCGAAAGATGCGAATATTCGTGGTGCGAACAACGAAACGCTTTATTCACGAGCGGATTTTGAAGCTGCGATGACTTCGCATTTTGCGGTACTGGCAAAAACCAACGGACGCGGGCTGCATGTCCTGGCTCAGCCGAATTGTGGACCGACTTTCGCAGGGCTGCGGCAGCAATTTCAATCGGCGTTTCCCGAAGCGCGATGGCACGTCTATCAGTCGCTCGATCGTGACGAGGAACTGTCCGGTTCGAATATGGCATTCGGTCGCCCGCTGCGATGTCAGTACCATCTGCAAAACGCATCGACGATAGTTTGTCTGGATGCGGATCTGCTGGGGACTCATCCGGGTCATTTAAAATGGAGTCGCGACTGGGCCGCAACCCGCAACCCGGATTCAGGAAAGTACAGCCGCCTGTGGATGTACGAAGCGGGCTATTCCATCACAGGCGCGGCGGCGGATGTCCGGCAAGTTGTTTTGCCATCAGCCATGATTCAACTCGTACGTACGATAGCGGCGGGACTTGGAGTGAATGCTGGCCACCCGGAACTTGCTCCGGCGATGCAGCACCGCGTCGATCAACTAGTCGGTGAGCTCAAGGGTTCAGGTGCTCATAGTCTGGTAACTGCCGGACCATCGCAGCCTTCGGAGGTTCACGCCTGGGTTCATGCAATCAACCAGCATCTTGGTTCGATCGGCACCACAGTATCCTGGACAGAAGAACCGCTGGCTGAAAACAAGAGCAGCGCCGAATCGTTTGCCGAACTTGCCGGCGCTTTGCGTGGCGGTTCAGTCGATACGCTTTTGATTCTGGACGGCAACCCGCTGTACGACGGTCCTGCAGATTTGAAGCTGGAACTGCAAGGTACGCAGGGCCGGTCGATCACGTCGATACACGTGGGCCTGTTCGAAAATGAGACCGCCCAACAATGCACTTGGCATGCGCCTTTGGCCCACTTCCTGGAATCGTGGGGCGACGGCCGTGCCTGGGATGGAACGTATGGAGTCCAGCAGCCGCTGATTCATCCCCTCTTCGAAGGCATCTCGGCAATCGAAATGTTGTCGTTGGCGATTGGTAAACCAATTGCGAACGGATTGGAACTGGTTCGCGCGACGGCCCGCGAGCAATTCGAAGTGACCGAAAACGACGCCTGGCAACAGTTGCTGCACGATGGAGTCCTCGCCGATTCGCAATTTGCAACTGTGAATGTACCAACGGCAACTTTGCCTGCCGTGACCAACTTCGCAAATGCAGACAATTCTGCGGGTGGATTCGAGATCTGTTTCGCTGGCGGATACTCTACCCAGGATGGACGTTTTGCCAACAACGGATGGCTTCAGGAATTGCCCGACCCGCTAACCAAAATGACTTGGGGCAACGCGGCACTAATCTCGAAACAGGATGCCGACGCTTGCAAACTGGACAGTGGCGACGGGATTTTGATTCGCCTTTCGGATGACTTTCAACTGTCAGACATTCCAGTCTTGATCCACCCAGGTCAAATGCCCGGAACGATTTCGCTGGCTTTGGGTTATGGAAGAACGGCAGGCTACATCGCTCAAAACGTTGGCACCAACGTGGGTGCGATTCGGACTGTTGCGAACAGGTATGCGGCCTGCGGGGCAAGCATTTCCCGAACCGGCAAACGACACGAGTTGGCATGCACACAAGAACATTTTTTGATGGATGCGGTCGGGGCTGCCGGTATGAAATTTCGTGTTGGCGATCCGGGTGGTCCGGGTGCACTGGTTCGCGAAACGAGTTTGCAAAAGCACCGGCAAAACCCCAGCGAAGTTCACTCCCGTTTTCATTCGCCGAAACCGGCACCGATGTTCGATCCCCCGGCACCGTTCAATTCGCCGTGCAAATGGGGAATGTCGATCGACTTGAACAAGTGCGTTGGATGCAACGGCTGTGTGATCGCTTGCCAGTCGGAAAACAATGTTCCAATCGTCGGCAAAGCGAACGTGCTGCGGAATCGCGAGATGCACTGGTTGCGAATCGATCGCTACTTCAAGGGCGAAATTGATTCGCCGGATGTTGTTCATGTTCCGATGGCCTGTGCCCATTGCGAAAGTGCACCGTGCGAGCAGGTCTGTCCGGTTGCAGCAACGGTTCACGATACCGAAGGGTTGAATGCGATGGTTTACAACCGTTGCGTTGGGACCCGATACTGTGCCAACAACTGTCCCTACAAGGTTCGACGCTTCAACTATTTTGACTTTCACGCCTCCAACCCCCGTGCTCCAGCCAAACCGTGGCTGGGAGTTCCTGACCAACAACCGGGCCGCGAAATTAAGGAATTGGTGCAGATGGGTTTCAACCCCGATGTTTCGGTTCGAATGCGCGGTGTGATGGAAAAATGTACGTACTGCGTTCAGCGAATCAGTAACGCCAGAATTCAGGCGAGAAACGAATATGCCAACGGCGATCGTTCGAGCCCAATTCCGCTGGATGGCGAAGTCGTCACCGCTTGTCAGCAGGCTTGTCCGACGGGCGCAATTCAGTTTGGGGACCTGAACGATTCCGAATCGAAGATCTCCCAGTCCCATCAAGACGCCCGCGCGTACGCGATGCTGGAAGAACTGAATATCCGGCCGCGCACGAAGTATCTGACCCGTGTCCGAAATATTTCTGGCGAAACCGCCGCAATCCACGTAAGCGCAGGGGATCATGAGCACACTTGATGCCAGGACCAGATTTGTGGCGCCGTCTGGTTATCAGTACGCGCAAATTAACGATCCTCGCATGCGCGTTCCGCTCGTCTTGGGTGACAACAATTTTACGACCGTAACCGACAAAGTGACGTCGCTCGCCTTACAACGGACTCCAACGGCGTGGTACATCGCTTTTTCGATTTCGTTGACTCTGTTGTCGTTGCTGTTGGTCACGCTCGCCTATTTGCTGACGACCGGCGTTGGTGTGTGGGGAAACAACAACACGGTCAGTTGGGGTTTTCCCATTATCAACTTCGTGTTTTGGGTCGGCATCGGCCATGCAGGCACACTGATTTCGGCGATTCTGTTTCTGCTGCGACAAAACTGGCGAACGGGAATCAACCGGTTTGCCGAGGCGATGACCATTTTTGCAGTGATTTGTGCGGGGTTGTTTCCAGCGGTACATGTCGGACGGATCTGGCTTGTGTTGTGGCTGGCACCGATTCCAACGACCCAGGCCGTATGGCCGCAAGCACGCAGTCCGCTGTTGTGGGACTTGTTTGCAATTAGCACTTACGCGACGGTATCGCTGTTGTTCTGGTACATGGGTATGATCCCCGACCTGGCGACCTTGCGCGACCGAGCCAAAAACCGTCTTCCGCAGATGCTGTACGGTTTTTTTGCGATGGGTTGGACAGGTTCGAATCGACACTGGTTTCGATTCGAGCGGGCTTACCTCCTGTTGGCGGCTCTTGCCACGCCGTTGGTGTTGAGTGTTCACAGCGTAGTATCGTTTGACTTTGCCACGTCGCTGGTTCCCGGTTGGCACACAACGATTTTTCCACCGTACTTCGTTGCGGGCGCTGTGTTTGGGGGATTTGCGATGGTCCTTACATTGGCGATTCCGGCCAGACAATGGTTTGGGCTTCAGGATCTGATTACACCCCGTCATATCGAGAACATGGCCAAGATCATGTTGGGAACCGGACTGATTGTTGCCTACGCCTATTCCGTGGAGTTTTTCACCGCGTGGTACAGCGGGCACCACTACGAGCAGTTTGTGTTTATGA
>JAYVKA010000507.1:0-3309 GCA_043768885.1 Planctomycetota bacterium | reverse complement strand
TGGGAACCAGCCGAGTTCGGAAGGGTCGCCGCGGGACGAACCCAATAGTCCGGAAACGCAAGTGCATTCGCATCAATCGACATGGGCTTGTCATCGCTGGAATATCGCCGGATCGACTTTCCCGTTTGATCGAAAATCTCGAGAACGATCGCCGTCGCAGGCTGGGCTTTCAACCAGTAATTGATAATCGCACCGTCGGGAGGGTTTTGGCCCGACGGTTCTTCCTGCGGAAGCGGTGTATCGGTGTTCAGATTCGTTGGGTACAGAAACGCGTCTTGCGGCATGAACAGAAAAGACTCCGAAGCGGCAATTTCTTCGGTCAACTGTCGTAGCGGAGTCATGTCGTCCAGAATCCAGAACGAACGGCCGTGTGTCCCGACCACCACATCGTCCCGTTGAATCACCAGGTCGCGTATGGATGTCGCGGGCATGTTCAGCCGCAACGGATTCCAGTTTTCGCCGTCATCCAGCGAGAACCAGACGCTTCGTTCACTTCCGGCAAACAGCAATCCCTTCCGAACCGGGTCTTCACGAACCGTATTGATCGGCTCGTTATCCGGCAGGCCGCTGACGATCTTCTTCCAGGTTTTTCCGGCGTCATGCGTGCGGAAAATCCAGGGGCGCTGGTCGTCCAGACGAATTCGGTTGATCGCTGTATAGGCGGTGTCTTTGTCAAAGCGGCCCGAATCGATCAAGGAAACCTTGCTCCACGCGGTGACCGCTGGCGGCGTCACGTCAGTCCAGTTTTTTCCGCCATCGCGGGTGAAGTGAATCAACCCGTCGTCGGTTCCGGCCCAAATTGTATCGGCAGCGACATGGGACGGGGCCACTGTGTAGATCACTCCGCGCCGGGGTTGGCTCGCCATTTCTTCGGATCGATAGATGCCTATGCTTTCCGGCACATCGGGCTGTTCGCGTGAAAGGTCGGGGCTGATCTCCGCCCAGTTTTTCCCGCCATCAACTGTTTTGAAAAGTGTGTTGGCACCAAAGTACAACGCGTGTGGGTCGGCCTTTGAAAACAGCAGTGGTGCGGTTCGCAACGCCCGCTGACGACCGGGTGGACCGACATCTTCGACCATCCCCGTTCGCTTGTCGTAGCGAGTGACCTTGCCGCCGTAAATCAAATTGTTGTCGAGCGGATCGGGGGCAACGTAAGCGTATTCGTCTGCGCCGGCGGGATGCCAATCGCGAAACGTAATTTGTCCGTCATTTCCGCGACTGCTGATTCCAACCGAGCCGCTTTCCTGTTGGCCACCATAGACGTTGTAGGGATACTGATCGTCCGTGATAACATGGTAGAACTGGGCCGTCGGCTGGTTGTACCAAGAGCTAAAAGTTTCGCCGCCGTTGACTGTGATGATCGCTCCCTGATCCGAAGCGAACAGCATGATGTCTGGGTTTTCCGGATTGATCCAGATGGTGTGGTAGTCGTCACCGCCCGGCGCACCACGAAATGCGGTAAAGGTCTTCCCGCCATCTGTTGAGCGATAGGCCGCGACATTGGCTGAATAAACCAGATCGAGATTTTTTGGATCGATTTTGATTTCTTCAAAGTCGCCGGGCCGGCTGGCCACACGCCGATCGGAATTGACCAGCGTCCAGCTTTCACCAGCATCATCGGAACGATAAACAGACTGCGAGCAAATCGCAAACATGCGATTGGAATCAGCCAGCGAAATATCGAAACCGATTCGGCCTGGTTTTTCCGGCAGGCCCTTGGTGATTTGACGCCACGTGTCGCCACCATCCGTGGATTTGAACAGCCCGCTCGTGTCACCTTGCCAGGCACCATTCTCCCAGGGACCCTGCCGCGCCGCCCACAGGCTTGCAAAGATGATTTGCGAATTCTTCGGGTCAAAGCCAAGGGCAATCGCGCCGGTATTTTCGTCTTTGTACAAAACACTTTGAAAAGTCTTGCCGCCATCAACCGAGCGGTAAACACCGCGCTCCGGATTCGCTCCGTACGGATGCCCAAGTACTGCCACAAACAATCGGTCCGGATTTTCCGAATCAACGATAATGTCTCCAATCTGTTCGCCGTCCCGCAAACCCAAATGCGCCCAGGTCTTTCCCGCATCGACCGATTTGTAAATTCCGTCCCCGATCGACAAGTCAGGACGTTGTAGTCCTTCACCGCTGCCAACATAGACAATGTTCGGATCTGACGGCGCGACAGCCAATGTTCCGATCGATCCGGTCGGCTGGTCATCGAAAATCGGCTTCCAGGTCCGCCCGTAGTCGTTGGTCTTCCAAACGCCGCCGTTATTGACGCCGATGTAAAACTCGTTCGGCTTGCCCGGCACTCCCGTCGCCCCAACCGTCCGCCCTCCCCGATGCGGCCCAATCATCCGCCATTGCATCGAGCTATAGTTTTCCGGCGATATCTGCTGCGGGAAACCAATCACGACAAACACCATTGAAACAAACCCTGCAACAATCACTTCCCGCAGATTCATGAGCTTGCTCCGCCTGATTTTTGGATCGTTTCCCGATCAGGCATCATAATCAATTCGAGGGTGGCGTTGTGGCAAGATTGCTCGAAACTAGAATTCCACACAAAAACGTTTTGTTTCACTAACCGCCGACGACAAGTCGCTGGACAAGGTCGCTCGCGAAATGCTGGATGGTCCAGATTGAAGCGGTGAGGAGGATGGAGGCGAAGAATAGGACTACCAATAATTCGCCAAATTGCAGGGCGAAGGCTACGTGGCGGCTGCAGCCTATTTTGAACATGGTTGTCATTTCCGGTTTGCGAAGGCGGATCGAGAGCATGATGACCAGGCCCATCAATAGTGCGGTCGAGACCGCGATCAGGACCGAGTTGGCAAGGAACAGCTCTTCGGTTTGGAAAATCATGCCGAGCAGTTCGTCGATCGACTGTTTGGGAACGACCATTTGAATCGTGCCGTCGTGGTTGGGGTATCGGCCGAGCAATAGAGTGGACGATTTCTCGTTCGGGCTGTCGATGATTACCGCGGTCAGGGGAAATGCCGATTCCTCGCCATGAAAATGAAAGGATGCGATGTTGGCGTCGGTGATTTCGGTGTAAGGCAGCACAGCTGGGCTGGCGACGATCTGTTTTTCGTCACGATTCATGATCAGCAGCGGATCGGTTTCGGTCTGCAGGTCCTGATGGCCGTGCCCCAATCCCTGAATCACCCAGGCCGTTTTCAAATCGACAAAGACCGCCGAGTCGTCCGCGGAATCGGCGGAAGCCAACACCCCCGCGATCTTTAACTTCAACGGATACAAGCCGCCGATGTCGATGATGTTCTCACGGTCACTCAGAATGAAATCACCGGGCCCGAA
>JAYVKA010000506.1:0-10574 GCA_043768885.1 Planctomycetota bacterium | reverse complement strand
ATCGCCAGGGCGCGGACAATTCGGCTGTCGCGACTGGTCCGGTAAAGTGTTTGCTTGATGGCGAGGACTTTGGGGTCCGAAGCGGCTTCTTCGACCAGGCGAATCACCGGGTCGTAGCTTTGGTAAGGATGAATGAGGATCTGGTCGTCTTCGGCAACGATTTCAAAAATGCTGGTGTCGGCCGGAAAGGCGGGACTGGGAGTGGCTGGCCAGGGGGGATCCTTTAAACTGGCGAAGCCGGAAATTCGGGACATGGATAACAAATCGCCAAGCGCAAGAGGCCCGCGAGCCGTATAAATTTCTTCCGGGCCGACGCCAAGTTCCAGGGCGAGATAAGCGTGCATCGTCTCGCTGGCGTTCTCGGAAATCTCCAGCCGCACGCAATCGCTTGCTTCACGCAACTCGATCAGCTGCTCCATTTCGTGGAAGAAATCTCCAGCCTCCTCGTTCAACTCGAAATCGGCGTTGCGAATCACGCGAATCGACGCATACTCTTCGACCGTCTCGGCCGGGAAAAGTTGTTTCAGGTGCAATGCGATGACGTCTTCGAGCAGGATGTACGGATAGCCGTCTTGCGTCGGAAGGGGAATGATCCGATTCAACCGGTCCGTGCCGACGGGGAGCGGGATAACCATGAAACGGGAAGAATCGCCGTTGACAGCCACTGATGCCGGAAAGATCCCGTTTCCTTTTGCGAAACGAACGAACAAACACAATTGCAAACCTTCCAGCCACGGGAACTTTCGGTCGTTCACCGCTGCAAACGTCGCCAGCAGCGGATGGATGCGGTTCTCGAACAGCTCCGAAAGGTGACTTCGCTGTTTCCCATCGAGAGCGGAAACTGTCACGCGGCGAATTCCCTGCTCTTCCAGTGCTGGCAAGAGTTGATCCAGCAGGCATCCGTATTGGGATTGGTTGAGTTCTGAAACCTTCTCGCGGATTCGCTCGAGCTGTTGTTGGACATTCATCCCGGCAATGCCGGTTTTGCGGCTGCCCCGTTCGTCGGCAAAAGTCAGGCTGCCAATTCGAACGCGAAAGAACTCGTCGAGGTTGGTGGCCGTGATCGCCAGGAATTTCATTCGCTCCAGCAACGGAATGGCCGGATTGAAAGCCTGGTCGAGGACTCGCTGGTTAAACGCCAGCCAGCTCAGCTCGCGGTTTACATATCGGTCGGCAAGAGTTGTTTCAGACTTATTCATTTGTTTCCGGGATTTTACCAGGTACCAATTCCAATCGGGTGCCAAACAAATCCTGAAACATCTGGCCGTCCTGCTTCAATTCAACTTGTTCCGAACTAACATCCCGAATCCCGTCGGCGGTCAAACGCAGGCTGCGTGGCAGGTTTTCGACTGTCACGGATGTTATTCGCTGGGTCCGCGAGGCGTCCAGTGCTTTTGCCACTCGCAAAATCGAGGCGAGTTTTGCCACAATGATCCGGTTGAGTGGTGATAGCTGCAAATAGATTTCGTGATTCGGCTGCGGCGTGGCGCGGCGATGGTATCGGGCAACCAGAGCGATCAGCTCCTGGTCCTTTTCCCCGATTCCAAACAACTCCGAATTCAAAATCAGATACATCGAGTGTTTATGGTGGCTGCGCGAACTGACAAATGTTCCGCATTCGTGCAAGAGTGCAGCGACATGAATGATGATCTGCATACGGCGGGGAAGCCCGTGCAAAAACTCCAGCTGTTCGAACAGCGAGCAGGCGAGGGTCGCAACCTGGCTGGCGTGGGCCGCATCGACGTCGTACTTTTTGCCAAGCAGTTCCGCGGAGCGAATGATTTGCGTACCGATCGGTTGAGAAGTTCCTTCCTGGCCAGACATGTCCCGAATCAGACTGTCCCGCAGATTCGTGGGGGCGACGTGAATCGTTTCCGTACCGAAACTTTTTGCCAGGATCAGGTGCGTCAACAAGGCCGGTCCGAGTGACTGGGCCTCTGGCAGGCTCAAACGATACTTCGCCGCAATCTGGTCAGGCTCCAGCTGCAAAATCGAGTCCGTGAATTTGTCGAGTTTGGCCAGCGGAATGGAAGACAGTTCCAGCGCGGGAATGGTCCCGAGAATTTGCTTTGCGGCAAACCGGATATCGCCCCCCATCGCAAGGTATCCGGCGGTCGAGTCGTGAACCAGGTGCTGGATCTGCTGGACGGCTGACTGAATTCGTGTTTCCATGAGATGCCGCATGTGCTCGCCGAGCGCATCGACACTTTCCAGCGAACCACGCAATCGCAAACTGCCCATGCGAAAGGTACGGCAGAAGTGGACGTCAATTTGTTTGAGGAACATAAACTCGGTCGTGCCACCGCCGACTTCGCAAACCGCCATGTCGGAATCAAAGACTTCAGGGTTTTTCTGGATAAACGGCAGCAGCCCCAAATACGTGACGCGATGCAACTCTGCGGCGTCGAACGGCTCAATCGTCAATCCGGTCGCAATCGAAACCCGGTCCTGAAAGGCAAGCCGGTTCGAGGCCTCGCGAAGTCCACTCGTGGCGACGACTCTTACGTTTGTGAGTTCAATTTTGTTTTCTTCCAGAATTCCGCGATAGACGTTGAGGACGTTGACGCAGTCTTCCATGGTTGAACGTGAGATCGAGCCTTTTGAAAAGGAGTCCTTGCCAAGGCTGACAGCCTGGGCGCAGGGGCTGTGTTTGACAATCCGGCCATCCTCAAAGATTTCCGCTATCTGCATGCGAACCGACGACGCACCGATATCGATGACAGCGACTCTTCGGAACGGAACTGGTGGGCTGGAATTCATTTCTTGTTTCAGGATTTGCGTGTGGCAAGGCCGGTGGTGGTCAGGAGGTAATGGCACTCAGTTGCGGGGCGAAACGGCTACGGGCAAGTGCTGCGGCACCCATCACGGCCGCGTCGTCACCAAGTTTGGCTGGTACGATTTTAAAAATATCTTTCAACGAGGGAAGGACCAAACGATCGACTTCCTCGCGAACGGTTTTCAAATACAAATCGGGCATCGCTTCCACCAAACCACCACCCAAGACGACGATGTCGGGTGCCAGGAGGTGAATCAGCGTCACGACTCCCATCGCCAAACGGGCGGCAGCAGTCTCGACGATCGTTGCGATCACGGTGTCACCTTGTTTGATGGCTTTGGCAAGTTGGGCGCTGCGAATATTGGAGAGATCGGTGCCGGCGATTTCGGCCAGGTTGGGAGCTTGTCCTCGAAAGACCGCTTGCGCCGCGGCTCCGGAAATTGCCAAACGGGATGCAATCGATTCGAGCGTCGCCGGAACGCCTGGCCGGTCGAGTCCTGATTCGGCAGAAACCGGGATGTGCCCGATTTCCATCGCCGTACAATTCGCTCCGGTCAACAGTTGGCCATTCATTACACAGCCGCCGCCGATGCCCGTTCCGGGAAACACGCCGACGACACAACGGGCTTTCTTGGCTGCACCGAACATGTACTCGCCATAAACACCCAGATCGACATCGTTGCCGACAGCCACATCGAATCCAAATTTTTCGTGAATCGATTTTCGAATTGGAACTTTGGACCAGCCGAGGTTGGGGGCTTCGCGAATCATGCCTTTTTCCAAATCGAGCGGGCCGGGACAGCCGATTCCCAGTCCGCCGACCTGGTCCGGAGTGATCCCGGCGTTTTCCAAAGCTCCTTCAATCACGGCGTTGATTCGGTTCAGGCCACTCTCCATCCCTTCATGGCCCTTGGTTTTTTTCCGGCATGTTCCGATGACTTCGAATTTTTCATCCAGAACTACGGCCAGCATCTTTGTGCCGCCCAGGTCAAAGCCGATCCAGTGGGTCGAATTTTCAGACATCTTTGGGTTCTTCGGTTTCGTGCGGTTGTTGTGGAATGTTAGTCGAGAATTGTGAAGATCATATGACGATTCTAACAGGAATCGTTGTGCCATTGATCCGGCCACTGTTTCGGAAGGACGCTATTCTGTCCCAGTGCCCGCAGTCGCTGGCCATGGGACCACTTGGACGCGGTGGTTGTACGAATCGAGCACGATCAGCCGTCCGGTTTCGTTGAAGCAAATCGACCAGGGCTGGTGAAACTGGCCGGGCTCCTTGCCGGGTCCGCCGAAGGTTCCCAGGGATTTTCCGTCGCGAGTAAATTTATGAAGGCGGTGGTTTCCGAATTCGCATACGAACACTTCGTCGTCTTTTCCCAGCAGCAACGCGTAGGGATATCGCATTTGATCAACGCCTTGTCCGGCCGTCCCCCACGAATTCAGGATTTTGGCCGAGTCGCCAGTCGCGTCGAAAACCTGAATACGATGATTGCACGCGTCAGCAATCCAGAGGTGATCCTGCTCATCGATCACCAGGCATTGCGGGCGAAGGAATTCTCCTGGCTTGTTGCCATGCCCACCCCATTGCATGAGAAATTTTCCATTCGGGTCGAATTTTTGAATCCGGTCAAAGTCGCCATATTCGGAGATGTAATAGTTTCCTTTGGTGTCCTGCGCGACGTCAGTCAGAAAACCGAATTGGCCGGGTTCTCTTCCGTTTTCGCCACCGATCGTTCGCTCTTCTACCAGCGTGCCATCGGGCTGATAGAACAGGACGCGAAAATAGTGAGTGTCGGCGACCATTAACAATCCGTCGTTCGACCAACCCAGCCCGCAGGGTTTTCCGTTGTAGACTTCCGGCGTGCGCCATTGCCGCTGAAAAACTCCGTCCATCGAAAAGACCTGAATTCGACCCGTCATATCGACGATGTACAGTTCATGATTGCCAACGACGATCGCCCTCGGTTTCAACAGATCAGCCGGTCCGACTCCCTGTTTCCCCCAAATTGTCACGTTTTCAGTTGGGGGCAGGGGTGGAGTGCATCCCAAAACCATCAGGAGCACGGAAATGCAAAAAAAGAGCTTGTTGGGGCTTGGCACGGGGACGTTTCTATTGAACGGTCAAGGGTGATTGGACAAAGGATCAATTCCGGCAATACTTGTGCAGATCAGCCGCCACAGAACGTCGCGGAATAGTCGGGGCGGTTGCAGGGACAATGATAGACCGACCGAATGCGTTTTGCAGACGGGTTGGTGAGCGAATGTCGTGTCCGCTGTTTTTCGTGGCTGTTTGGAATCACAGTATTGCCGATTGGTTGTAGGAAATCTGGCTGGAAAGAAAATTTTACCCGGTGGTTTGTTTTTAAATGGGATCGGTCGTTTTGAACTTGCGGCAGGAAGCCGACGCTCGCGACGCAATACACCACGCGGTCGAGGCCATATCTGCCGGGAAACTGGTCGTTTTGCCGACCGACACGGTTTATGGGATCGCTTGCAGTGCGCTGAATGCGGACGCGATTTCCCGGCTGGTCGAAATGGTCGAAAAACCGCTGAAGACGCCACTTTCGTATTGCGTCAAAAGCGAAGCTGACGCATTGGATTATGCACCGGATATTTCGCCACTGGCCCGACGGTTGGCCAGACGGGCCTGGCCGGGACCGTTAACGCTCGTCCTACCCGGTCCGCATCCTGATAGCGTAATTCAGCGAATACCAGAATCGGCCCGAAACCTGCTTCAGCATGAAATGGGTATTGGATTGCGGGTACCGAATCATCCGGTGATTGAGCAGGTTCACCGGTTAACGGCCGGACCCCTGATTTTGGCGAGGGCAGCAGCCAATGGCCAACCTGATTGCGTTACGGGAGAAGAGGTCTTTCAACAAATTGGGGAAAAAGTCAGTCTAATACTGAATGACGGCAAGTGCCGATTTGCCCAACCGAGTACGATTGCAAGAATTACCGGAAATCGACTGGAGATAATTCGGCCCGGTGTCCTGGATGAGGTTTCCCTAAAACGGATGAGTCAGGTGAACATATTACTGGTTTGTACCGGCAATACTTGTCGGAGCCCGATGGCGGAGGGGCTATTGAAAAAGAAACTGGGGAACTTGAAGGCCTGTCCGTCTGACCACCTGGAAGAAAATGGTTTCCGGGTGACTTCAGCCGGAATTGCAGCCATGCCAGGCGGCGGTCCGGCCGACGAAGCTGTCGAAGTCATGCACGTTTCGGGTATCGAAATCAGCGATCATCGGACCCAGACACTGAATGACCGGTTGGTGAACGAGGCCGACTTGATTCTGACAATGACAAACAGCCATCGGCAAATGGTAGTTTCCCAATGGCCTACCGCTGGCAATCGTGTACATTTGTTGGGGCGCGGCCAAGGTGATATTTTTGATCCAATCGGAATGCCGATGGAATATTATGAAGCCTGCGCCCAGCAAATTGACCATCACCTGAATTGGTGGTTAAATGAACATTCGCTTTTCAAGTCTGATCAACCAAAAGGAAATTCCGGATGAAAGTCTCCGTTGGCAGTGACCACCGCGGAGTGAGTCAACGTCGTTCGGCAGCCATTGCTGCCGAGGATCTTGGACATTCAGTCATACAAACCGGACCATCCAGCGATGAATCCGTTGATTACCCCGATATCGCTGCTGTCGTAGCCCGTTCGGTTGCCAAAGGCGAAGCGGATCGTGGCGTCCTGGTTTGTGGGACGGGAATTGGCATGTCGATTGCCGCCAACAAGATTCCCGGAATCCGCGCTGCCGTTGCCTGGGATCTGGAATCGGCTCAACTCAGCCGACGCCATAACGATGCAAACGTTTTGTGTCTGCCTGGAAATACGCTGACGGATGAAGAAATCGATGCCATCGTTCACGTTTGGCTGACGACTTCTTTCGAAGGCGGGCGACACCAAACGCGGGTGGACAAGATCCGCCAGATCGAGGTCGGAAAATAGCGAACGTCGATTCTATTTCCAGTTGTCCACAAAGTTTGGACTTTGGGAAAAAAAGGTACGTGGATTGTCCAGCACGATCGTGCGGATTTTTTCCGGCGGATGACCGCGTCGCCGCATTTCCATGATCAAATCAGGAACTGCAGTTGGACGTGATGGTCCCCAATCGCCAGCCGAATTAACACAGATTCGCCCGGTACCAAATCGCTCGATCATATCGACCGCACGGGCTGGCGTGCATTTGGTGATGGGATAAAGGGTCATTCCTGCCCAAAATCCGGCTTCCAAAACAGCCTCCAGCGTGTGCTCTTCGCAGTGATCAACCAGCACCCGTTCTTTTTTTATTCTGGAATCATCACATAACATGTCCAGAATCATTCGCGTTCCCTGGTATTTGTCTTCCAGGTGGGGAGTGTGAATCAGGATTTGCTGGTCGTGGGCAACTGCCAAATCCAGATGTTCCAAAAACACGATCGATTCGTTTCGTGTATTCTTGTTTAACCCAATTTCTCCAATCCCCAAAACGTTCGAACATTTCAGAAATTCGGGAATCATCGCGATCACTTCGCGGGATAGCGAAACGTTCTCGGCTTCCTTGGCATTGATACAGAGCCAGGTGTAATGTTTGATTCCGAATTGGGCCGCGCGACGGGGTTCGATTTCGGTGAGCTGCCGAAAGTAGTCGCGGAATCCATGAACGGTGCTGCGATCGAAGCCTGCCCAAAAGGCGGGCTCGCTGAGCGCGACGCAGCCCATGCGGGCCAACGTCTCGTAGTCGTCGGTCGTCCGCGAGACCATGTGAATGTGCGGATCGATGTATTCCATATTTCGTTTTCGGCCAGACGTATTTTTCGTTGGGACAGACTCCTACTTGAGCAGCGCCTTTTTCCAGTTCGGGTCAAAATCCCTGGAGAACAATAATTGAACCTGTTCAACGCGATTGCCTTCGGAATTCTGAATCAGCCTGAGGGCCGAATCGATCAAATCCCGTCGGCGATCACTTTGGGGGGACAGCGGACAGCGTTGAATCCGGTCCAGACCGGCCGCCAATTGGACAATCAGGGAACGAATTTCCAGAAATTCGCGATCAAGTACGGAGGTTTTATTCATGGCACGAGCCAAAACAGGTAAAGCAAGTTTGCAATCAAGTGAACGCGAAATCGGATTCGGCTAGAATGCGTTGCCGATGATTCGAATTCCCACACAAATACTTTAGCCATGTATCCGTCGTTTTTCTACAAGCCGTTGGTTTTGCTTGCCTTGAGTTGTCCCGATTCGAGTCGGTCGAGATTGTCGGGAATTGTGATTTTGATTTCCTCGATGCTGCTTTCGATGTCCTGCCAGTGCTTTGCACATGAGTTGCCGGACGGGTTTGTGGAACGGGGTATTGCCGTGGTTGTTCGGGAGGATTTTGCCCGGATCGAATATCGAATCGGGGCAAGCGATGCCACGATGCTGATGCAGCTTGCGGAATGGAAGATCGATGCCGACTCGCTGACGGGCGAAGAGTTGCGGCAATGTTTTGCCGATTCTGCGCTGGCCAGTTTACCGCATGAGATGCGGATTTTTGTCGATGGGCGGGCACTTGAATTTGTACCAATCGATGCGAGGGTCGGCGGGCAACACCACGTTTCGGCAGTCATTGCGTTTGAGGTTCTGATGCCGGAAATTGATGGGCTGGCGCGATTGAGAATCGAGGATCATGCATTCGGGAACCTGGACGGTGCAATTCGTCTGGCGTTTAAATCGACTGGCGGCGTGATGACACGGAATTCGAAATTTGCGCCGGTTCTGGTTCGCGCTGATCGCCAGGTATTGCCGCTTCGTTCAGCGACTGGACGGAAATTGCCTGTCCAATTGGGTGCGCGAATGGTTTTTAGTGCGGGTAAAAAGGTTGATTCGCCGGAGAAATTGAAAGTCGAAAACGGCGAAATACGTCAAAGTCTGGCGGATAAATGGCTGGATGAAGACTCTCCGCCTGTTGAAACCAGCGACCAGTAAACTGGTTTTTTCCGCGACAGGCAGTTTTGGTTCGTTTTTCCGGGGCGTTGGAAGACAGGCAATCCAGTATGACTTGCGCGGAAAGGCAGGCGAAATGGGTTGTTCTGCGGTTGTTACCTGAGCACTACGATTTGGCAATTTTGCACGGGGTATTTTCATAGACTCGTTTCGTTGAAAACTGTAGACTCCTTGCGGCAAGAGATTCCGCCATCGGGGCCGTGCTGCCATTTTGACGATTTTGATCCTTGCTGGCATTGGCTGGTCTCGGCCAGAGTTCCGAAGACCCAAAACTGCAATCGTCAAAAATGGGCGGGCCGATTCCCTCCGCGGGTCCAGACAACTCAAGTCCTTTATTTGAAGCGCGATGCCCAAGCGATTTTACTCCCGTCGAATTCCGTTTTTCCAGAACATTGCGATGCTCATTTTGTGCATCGTGTTTTTTCTGTTGCCGTTTGCCTTGCGCGGTGCGCGGTTGGCTGTCAGCGACATGAAGAACAACGTCGCCGACTGGTTGCCGGCCGATTACGAAGAAACAATTGACTTGGGCGAGTTCCGAAAATATTTCGTCGGTGACCAGTTCGTCGTTCTGAGTGGCCCGTGGTGCAAGGAGGGAAATCCGACTTACACCAATCTGCGGCGAAAGTTGCTGGAAGAGTCACTTGAGTACGAGCCGGTTTTGCGGGGACAGGAAAAAGGTCTGGAGTTAATTCGGGCCCATCGGGTTGGCGACAAATACGGTTTGCTCGCGACGGGCGATTTCCACGAGGAGTGGGGACTATACCGCGAGAGGTGGCTACAGGGTCGCGACAACAAGTGGTACTACATTACCCGCGAAGGCAAGTTGTATGAGTGGGAAGGCCACAACAATGTTGTCGAAGGTGGAAAACGGTTTTTCGAGCGAATGGTCCATGGGCGAAATCGCGCTGACGGGAAATACATCGACACGTTTGGCCCTCTGCCAGACGATGCCAAGGGTGTTGAAAACCCTTTCTACCAGAACCCGGAACTGGTTTGCGCCAGGCCGTTCAGGTCAGTGACAACCGGACCCGAGATTCTTGAAAAAATGGCAGGCCCGAACGGTACGCTTCGGATTGGCAATTATGACGAAGAGGGTGCCGAAGCGTTTGACGCCCGAATTGAAGCCAACAAACGATTGACGGGTGCCTTGTTTGGACCGACTCCACCGCCTTCGTTTAAATGGAGTTTTGACTCGCTCGTTGCCAATATTGATGATGAAGCACTCCTGTCCCAGCTGAAAACCGGGAGTATTTTCCGCCAAAAGTTCGATGTTTTTGTCGAGTATGTTGCCAAGACAGAGTTTTCAGGGGATGCGACCGCGATTGAACGTGCTCCGATGGATCAGCAGTTGCGATTGTGGTTCATGATGTGGGATTCGCTGGAGTTGCCACCACCGGCGCGCCAGACGTGCCTGGTAATCACAATTAGCGATTCTTTTCTCGAAGAGCTGGACCGCATTGTGGGACGGCCGCTGATGGGTCGCTCGCGGGGAAGGATTCTCGAACTGGC
The DNA here is from genome assembly GCA_043768885.1 of Planctomycetota bacterium. GTDB lineage: Bacteria > Planctomycetota > Planctomycetia > Pirellulales > Pirellulaceae > BJ22. The sequence continues at coordinate 312 of JAYVKA010000506.1, read as the reverse complement.
GACCGGAAAATGCGGATTGGAAAGTGATAACGTTCACATGGGCGGCCCACCCAGCGACAATGTCGCGATTGATGAAGAGGGGACGAGCACGCTCTTGCGACTTGCTTCGCTATCCGGACTGATCGGGATCATTCTCTCGTATTACAGCTTCCGAAGCGTTCGTATCACGCTGATGCTGTTTTTTGTCGGAACCGTTTCTGCCATCAGTTCGTTGGCATATGTGTGGTTTGGTGGTGATACGCTGGACGCAATTTTGATGACGATGCCATCGTTAATCTACGTCCTGGCGATTTCCGCGTCTGTTCACCTGAT
>JAYVKA010000505.1:0-11392 GCA_043768885.1 Planctomycetota bacterium | reverse complement strand
CCTACGTCCTCAACCGCGATGATCTGGCCAAGGCCGTGGATTGTTTGCGGGTGGCGCTGCAGGAATATTCGGAGAAGAAACCGTCAGCCCGTAAAACTGCGGTTGCCAGAAACTAGCGAAGGCCGATCTCCACTAATGATGGCTGGTCCAGGGAGAGTTGTGTCCGAGGTAGGGTTCGGAGATTGCGGTTGGGTTCCAGGTGGATTGCCTGAATATCGTACCTGGTTCTGAATTGACTTCAGTTACGGAAATGGCGGACCCCAGCGGGACTGTATCCGGGAATTGAATTGCGGGCAGCTCGATCGCGTTGTAGTCGATTGTTGCGCTTGATTCTGTTTTTGCTTCGCTGACAGGAGATGTGATCAGCGTAAGGAACCAGTTGTCGCGGCCGAGGCCAAGCATCACGGTGATAAGTGCGACGAAACCGATGATTTGCAGAAATAGCCCCTGGACGAAATGGACCGGGCCCTTGCGGCGCGATCGGCGAGATTTTCGGACGATGCGATTTGTCGATTGCATGTGTGATGCCTCCTGATCCTTCAGTTTGGCGCGCATGGGGCGGGTGTTCCATGTAGTGCTGCGATTCGCACGGGTCGGGGACCATGCTACTTTCTTGTGCGGTTGGATTACGCACGACGGGAGATTACAGTTCAGTCCCCCATCCATGACGATTCCGATCAGGTAATCTGGGGCAAATGTGCCGGCGAAAACCCTGTGATTTTCAGAAAACGGCTCCGACAATATCTGGTTTGATCAAGACGCTTTCATGAGTTCTGCCACCGACAAGCTCCAACAACAACGGGACGAAATCGCGAGCGAGTATTTGGACTTGCTGCCGTATCCGCCGTACCAGGTTCAGGAAGAAGCGCTGCTGGAATGGTTCGCCAGCGAGCAGGGGATCATGGTTTGCGCGCCGACCGGGACCGGGAAAACGCTGATCGCGGAAGCGGTGATGTTCGAGGCTTTGAAACTCGGGCGGACCGCATATTACACGACGCCATTGATCGCGCTGACCGACCAGAAGTTTCGCGACATGCAGGAAGCGGCGGTGCAGTGGGGGTATTCGGCCGATGACGTTGGGCTGGTAACGGGAAACCGCAAGATCAACCCGGAGGCTCCGATTCAGGTTGTGGTTGCCGAGATTCTTTTGAACCGGTTGCTGCATCGGGAGGCGTTCGACTTCACGGATGTCTGGGCCGTCGTGATGGACGAGTTTCACAGTTTCAATGATCCGGAGAGGGGGATTGTTTGGGAGTTTGGGTTGGGGCTGCTGCCGCGGCAGGTTCGAACATTGTTGTTGAGTGCAACGGTTGGAAATGCGTATGCCTTCAGCCGCTGGTTGGAGACACACCACGACCGCAATTTGAAACTGGTCGAGAGTTTTGATCGCAAGGTGCCGCTCAGTTACCAATGGGTGGGCGACCAAATGCTGGACGAGCAGATCGAGGAGATGTTTCGCGCGCCCGACGAGTTGCGGATGACGCCGGCGCTGGTCTTCTGTTTCAATCGCGAGCAGTGTTGGACCGTTGCCGAGATGCTGAAGGGCAAGAAAGTCGTCTCAGCGGACCAGCAAAAAAAACTCGTCGCTGCCCTCGAAGAGTTTGATTGGTCGCAGGGCGCAGGTCCGAAACTCAAACAGATTCTGATGCGGGGAATCGGTGTGCATCATGCGGGAGTCCTGCCCAGGTACCGCCGAATTGTCGAAGATCTTTTTCAGGATCGACTGTTAAGCATTTGCGTTTGCACCGAGACGTTGGCGGCCGGAATCAATTTGCCGGCGCGAAGTGTTGTGTTGCCGACGCTGGTCAAAGGCCCTCCTCGCAAAATGAACCTGATCGATCCCTCTTCGGCCCAGCAGATGTTTGGCAGGGCAGGGCGGCCGCAATTCGATGATCGTGGGCACGTGTTCGCACTGGCTCACGAGGACGATGTGAAGATCGGTCGCTGGCAGGAAAAGATGGACAAGATTCCCGAAGATACGAAAGAGCCGGGTTTGCTCAAGGCCCGCAAGGCACTGAAGAAAAAAATGCCGCGCCGGCGTGAAGGGGTCACGTACTGGACCGAACCACAGTTTCGACAGTTAGTGGAGGCAAAACCAGGCGACCTGGAAAGTCGTGGGCCGCTTTCGTGGCGATTGTTGGCGTGGATGTTGGAGGCGTCCAGCGATGTTGGGTTGGTCCGCGGGCTGGTGGCCAAGCGGCTGTTCAAGGGGAAGGGGGCAGAGCATGCGGATGAACAGCTCGACCGGATGCTGATTACGCTTTGGCGCGGCGGCTATGTCGAGCTTGAGCCGGAACCATCCATCCCCAGGCAGATACCAGACCCTGTTGACGAGATGGATGCCGAAGCGCCTAAAGTCGAAGAAGGCACGACGGAATCCGATTCGACTTCGTCTGGCCCTTTTTCGTCTGCACTGGCGTTGGACCTTGGACAACGTTCCGTTTCGGAACCGGCCAATGAAAAGAATAACTCTGGCGGGACTGGGAAGAAGAATTCGGACGGCAACTCTCCCCACGCCGACGAAGCACCGGCGTACAGGGCGACGCGGGCGGTTGCCTGCGAGCGACTTGAGTGGTTGACCCGTTTGCGCGGAGTTCATCCGCTGTACGGAATGTATTTGATGCAGCACATGGCGTTGGCTGACGAAAGCGAACGGATCCTCGCACTCGAAAGCCTGTTGGAAATATCCGGGTCACTGGGTCGGGCGATTGATGTGCCTCCGCATGATGAGTTGCCGCAAGGTCCACTTGCGACGGAACGGTTGAATTCGCTGCTGCTGAAAAAGGGACTGGCGACGGCGGCGGAGATATTCTCGCCGACTGAAGAAGACGAGGAAGAAAACCGGCCCGGCTGGTATGACGACTTGCCACCCCGGATCTTGACGCTGGGTCACAAGCTTCAGCGCCTGTTTCAACACGAGTATCCGGGCGTTACGGATTTGAAAGTTCGGCCTTGCTGGGTTGCGGGAGAGTTGCTCGTTTTTGGCGGTGACTTTAACAATTACATCGTCTGCAAGAAATTGCAAAAGCAGGAAGGTGTCGTGTTCCGGCATTTGCTGCGAATGATTTTGTTGATTGACGAGTTCGCACAAATTTGCCCGGACGGAATGGAGCACGGGGAGTGGAAGGAAGCAATGGGAAATATTGCGGGTGCAATTGAACAATCCTGTCGAAACGCCGACGCGGCCAGCACGGAACATTGGCTGGATGAAGCACGCAAGGGATAGCCTGCACGGTGTACGCGACTCGGCAGTGCTGCGCTGGCAATGGCTACGTCCCAAGCTGAAATTATTTGGAAAATCAACAGGATTTCTGGCAGGGCCGTACCATCCCAAAAGCAGGTTTTTCGGACCTGCAAAGTCTTTTTACCAACTGGTTACCTGGATTTGTTGCCAGTTTCCGCGATTTATGGGAATCGAACCCTGCGACCAGGGTCAAGGTTTTGCAATTCTGCCCTAAATGTTCATAATGAAAGGGCAACGGGAACCTGCAACGAGTTGGGTTCGTCGTGTCTGTTGAAAAACAGGAATTCCAACAGGCAAGCTCGGTCGTTCGGGGATTGCAGGGAGTATTGCAGGGAGTACCGTGCATGTTTGGCCTTTTCGGTTCCTTTTTCCGGTTTGCAATGTTGGTGGGAATGAAAAATAACCCAAATCTTAAACCGTACCTGACCGTTATGCTCTTGGCATTTCTTTTTGTCGTTTTGACTATGAACGACAATTGCCAGGGTATGGTGATTCAGGACATGATTATTCAAACGAAGCAGTTGCCCGACGGGTCCATGCAGACCATTCAGGTACCGGCTGGCAATGCGATCAGCGGGGGCAAGATTCACGGCGGAGAAATGGCATCGCCAGGTTCTCCAATTAACAATACGCAACCAGGTGGCGAAGCCAAACCTGCCGATGGAGAAAAACCGGCGGCGGAAGGTGAAGCCGCTGGCGTTGAAGCAGTGGCAAAGGCCGAAGCCGAAAAGGCTGGAGCGATTGGGACTGTCAAACGATCCGACCAACCCAAGAGCGTCGCCAATCCGGCGGAGTTCGAGGTTCGTCCCGATGCCGACGGAAAAATTGAGTTTGAATTTCGCGAACAGTCCTGGCCTCCACTGCTGGAGTGGCTGGCTGATGTTTCCAATATGACTCTGGACTGGCAGGAGTTGCCCGATGACGCGTTGAACATTGCGACTCGTCGCCGATACACGCTGGAAGAAGCCCGTGACCTGTTCAACAGGCACCTCCTGATTCGTGGCTATACGATGCTGGAATTTGAAGGCATGCTTCAGGTTGCAAAAGTCAAAGGGATCAACCGCGCTCTGGTTCCGAAGGTCGATCCGGGACGACTCGCTGGGCTGCCCCCCAACCGTTTTGTGCGAACCACGTTTGTGCTGGACTCGCTTTTGGCAGAAACGATCTTGCCGGAATTGCAGGTTCTGCTTTCCAGCAACGGCACCTTGTCATCGTTGAACGCGACCAATCGGCTGGAGGCCATGGACTCGGCTGTCAACCTTAAGGAAATCCACCGAATTCTGAGTGAAGAGCAATCGAATCCCGAAAATCTTGCCCGAGAATTTCTGTTGCTTCACGTTCGCGCGACAGTTGCGAAGCAGCAGCTGGAAGTGTTTCTCGGTTTGCAAGGGGGATCGACCGCCGGAATGACTCCCGAAATGGCCATGCAAATGCAGCAGCAGCAAATGGCGATGCGACAGGTCGAAATTGCGGCCGAGCAGGCTGCTGCTGCCCAGTCCCAGGCTGCTGCCCAGGCGGTAGCCGCTGCGGGCGGAGCTGCTGTTACACCCGCACCCAAAACACGATCGACTGCAATTTACCTGGTCGCTAACGAACGCCAAAACAGCGTCATCGTCCATGCACCTCCCGACAAAATGGCGATCATTGAATCGTTTCTGAATCGCATCGACGTGGCGACTGAACAGTCGTCACTCATTGCCTTAACGACACGAATGAAAGTCTATCGACTGTCGTCGCTGGATCCGGACAAGTTCGTCGCGTCGTTGCGGGGGATGGATGTCCTGGAGCCAGCCACCAAGCTGGAGGTGGACAAAACAAACAGCGCCATCATCGTGCACGCCTCGATCGCGGATCACTACACGATCAATGAATTGATCGAACGACTGGATGGCAGTGCCCGCGAGTTCGACGTGATCCAGTTGCGACGATTGAAAGCGGACGAGGTCGCCGGAACGATCAAGTTCCTGATGGGAGTCAAAGACGAGGACGAATCCGACAACAACCGCAGATACTACTACTACGGACAGGATGAAGAAACGAAAAAAGAGGACAAGTTTCGCGTCGGTGCAAACGTGCGGGACAATCAGGTTCTGCTGTGGGCCAACGACATGGAACGGCAAGAGATCAACAAGCTGTTGGTCAAGCTGGGAGAATTGCCTGGCGGTGCAGGCAATCCTTCGACGTTTCGCAAGATCGAGGCAAGTCGTTCTCCTGAGACATTGGAATACCTCCGCATGATCCAGCGGCAATGGGAACGCGGAGAATCAACACCATTGATCTTGCCGGATTCAGCTGATTTCAAACTGCCCGAAGCAGACAAACCAAAAGCAGATAAAGCTGAAGAGAAAACCGGTGAATCGGAGAAGTCCCCTGACGGGGAATCTTCGAAACAACAGTCCATTCCGGCCGTTGATCCTGACGACATCTCGGAACCTGTATCCGTTGAGATGAAGGGAATCCGCCCGCAGGCAACAGCTAATCAGCAAGACTCATTGAAATCTTCGGACGAAAAAACGCTGACGAACAATGGCCGGGAACAGGATCCACGGACCGGCCGTACTTCTCAGGAAGGAGAGCCGATCCAGATTTCGATGGATGCCCAGGGCAATTTGATTCTGAATTCCTCTGATCCTGCGGCACTGGACCGGCTGGAACGACTGATGACAGAAATCGCTCCACCCAAACAGAATTTCGACATTTTTCGGGTCGAGCACGCCAGAGCTACCTGGGTCCGTTTGAACCTGGTCAGTTATTTCAAGGACCGGGACGGCACAGGTGAAGACAAAAACAACGACTTCATGGATTTTTTCTACTTCGGTATGCCGTCAGAAAAGAAAGACAATTCGGCAGCGGGTCTGAGCAAACGAACGCCCCTGACTTTTCTGGCCGACAACGATACCCAGTCGATCATTGTTCAGGGAGCCGATGAGGTTGATCGCCGAACCATTCGGCAGTTGATCGAGCTGTGGGACGTGCCCGAACCGAAAAAGGAAACGGATGTCCGGCGAACACGGTTGATTCGTGTGAAACATTCAAAAGCTGAATCGATCGTTACAACGGTCAAAGACGCCTATCGCGATTTGTTGAGTGCCACCGACAGTTCGTTTCAGGAAAAGAAGGGTGGTGAAGACGGAGGCGACGGTGAGGGTGCCAGCAACCCGCCGCCGAGGCCATTCAATTTCTCCGGCTCTCTGGCATTGGGTGTCGATTCAGTCACAAATTCGATTGTTGTGACATCCAGTGGTTCCAGCGGCGAGTCGTTGATGGAGATGGCCTGTGAGTTGATCGAAATGCTCGACCAGGCTGCTCGTCCAACGGGTGTAGTTCAAGTCATCCAGCTTGAGAGCGGCGGCACGGTCCGTTCCAGCGAGTTGCAAAAACTGATGCAGAAGATGCTGAAATTTTCTGCCGAACCGGAAGAAAAACCGGCGGAAGAAAAGCCGCCCGAAAAGCCGCCAGAAGCCGAACAGCCCAAGCCGCCCCCCGAAAAACCAGACAAGGAACTTGAGGCGATTCCCGGCCGATCTGGCATTACCATTATTCAGTAGTGCATTTCGTTCGACCTCTTCAGCCCGAGACTGGCAATCGCAATTCGAATTTCGATCCCGCGCCCAATTCGCTTTTGACTTCCAGGCGCCCGCCGTGCGCCATGGCAACATTCTGGCAGATGGCCAGCCCCAGGCCGCTTCCACCCTGTTCGCGGGAACGGGACCGGTCCACACGATAGAACCTTTCGAACAGATGGGGCAAATCACGCGGGTCAATTCCCGGCCCGTTGTCTTCGACTTGCAGAACCGCCTCGCCACCTTCGACAAAAGTGCGAATTGAAACCTTTCCCCCGTCGTTGTTATAGACGATTGAATTGTGAATGAGGTTATTCACGACTTGCAGCAACAAACCAGAATCGCCTGCACAGATTGCCGGTGCCGTTTCCATCTCCACCTGGATATTGCGACTCATGCCAAGTGAATCCAGCATGCCCACCGACTCGTCAACCAGCAAACCGAGATCGGTGTTTTCTTTACGCAATGCCAATTTCCCGGCGTCGGTTTTGGCCAGCGTTAACAGATTCTCGACCAGTTGCCTCATTCGCTGTGATGCGCGATGACAGACTTGCAAGGTCTCCCGGTACTCTTCGCCCGACCGGTCGCGGCTCAACGCCAACTCGGTCTGCATAATCAAAACCGACAAGGGCGTTCGCAATTCGTGAGACGCGTCGGCGGTGAAACGGGTCTGTTGTTCAAACGATCCTTCCAGTCGCTGGAGCATCGAGTTGAGGGTCTCGGACAGGCTGCCGAGTTCAATGTCCATCTCACCGGCGTCAATTCGCCGTGAAAGGTTGGACGCCGTAATCGACCCGGCCGTTTTGCTGATTCGTTCAATCGGCGCAATCGCCCGACCGGACAGCCACCATCCTCCGGCCATTCCCACTGCCAAAACCCCGCAAGCAGTTAACAGTGTGATAATCATCAGCCGGTTCAATGCGCCCAGGAGCGGAGTCACATCGCGACCGACTGCAATGGTCGATCGCTCCGGCCCCCGCAACAGGCAATATCTGTTGGCTTCGAAGTCCTGAAAAACAACGGACTGTCGGATAAATTCCGGGACAATCGCGGGTGCATTCTGTGATTCACGCAATCGCGACCCGTCGGAACCAAAAACCACGAACCACGGAAGATCCTCACGCGGTCCTCGGCGAAACATCATCGAACCCGGCAAATGCAATTCCTCGGGAAGTGCCTGACGCAACCTCTCCGGGGCTGGTGATTCCGGGTCACCAGGTCGATTGCCAAACCGGTCACCGGGTCGATCCCCTGGCCGCCCGCCCCATCGACTGGGAGGTGGCGGGCCCGGTTGTCCGCCAGGTGGACCATTTGGCGGACCGCCAGGTGGTCGCGGAAGCGATGCGAGAATCGATCCCTCGAGCACGCGTGCACCGCTGAGCAACTCTGCATCGACCTCTGCAAAAGTCGAACGGCGGAACTGGTAAAAAATCACCGCACCAAACACAAACACCACGGTCAACAAAATGCCGGTGTGCCAGATTTGAAGCCGCCATCGCAGTGACTTGGAGCCTGTCCCAAAAGGGGTCTGACCCTCTCTGGTTTTCAAAGGGTCTGACCCCTTTTGAGATTGGCTCTTAACCATCGACGATATACCCCTGCCCGCGACGAGTGTGAACAAACCCGGCCCCGAGCTTCTTGCGAATGTGCGAGATGTGTACGTCCACCAGATTGGAAAGCGTGTTATCGTCTTCGCCAAAAATGTGATCGTAGATTTGTGTGCGGGTTACCAGTCGGCCGGAATTCAACACCAGCATTTCCACCAGGGCAAACTCGCGCCCGGTCAACTCGACTGGTTCTCCGGCGCGGGAAACCGTTCGTTTCGACAGGTCAATTTCGACGTCGTCAATCACAACAACTGAACTCGGCTGCCCAACGGAACGGCGAATCAGGGCTCGCAGTCTGGCCAACAGTTCTTCGGTTGCAAACGGCTTGACCAGATAATCATCCGCTCCACCATCCAGTCCGCGAATCCGATCACCAAGGGTATCTCTCGCGGTCAGAATCAGAACGGGCACAGGTTTTGTCTCGCGCAACCGGTCGAGTACTTCCCAACCGTCTTTGCCTGGCAACATCAGATCCAGCACGACCGCATCGTAGGGCCACGTTTTCGCCTTGTACAAACCGTCGATACCGTCAGCAGCCTCGTCCACGGCAAATCCAGCCTCGGCCAACGATTGCACCAAAGCACGCCGCAAGTCAGGTTCATCTTCGACTACAAGAATTCGCACGATGTCAGCCAGTTGCGTTTGGGAAAACAGTTTGTTTCTACGGCCATCATTGCCGGAACTTCTTCCGGAGACAACAAAGCACCGGGGCCCGTGGGAAAGAAAACGGGACCCGGTGCTGCAAGGGAAAGTCGCGAAGAGGAACTTTCTTACTGGCCTCCACCCCGCTGACCTTGTGGCGGTCGCCCGCTACCAGAGCGTCCCTGACCCGTCCCACCTGGGCCAGGCCGTTGGCCATTGGGCGGTCCACCAGCTTCAGGTCCTCCAGCTCCAGGAGGTCCATTGTGGCCTGGCATCTGTTCAGCGAACGCCATCAATTCTTTCTTCGAAAGCATTCCGTCACCATCTGCATCAAACTGCATAGCGTGTTCGACAAACCGTTCTGGTGAAGGTTGCCCCGGTCCATCCATCGGTGGTTGCCCTGGAGGTGGGCCGTTCGGGCCTTGTGGTCGATCGCCTGGAGGACCACCCGCACCGCGTTCTCCATCGGGCAGGCCACCCGCACCGCGTTCTCCACCTGGAGGTCCGCCCTCACCCGGACGTCTGCCTTGCGGATTGAATTGTGGAGGTCGCGCATTTTGATTTTGACCCGCTCCACCACCGCCTGCCCGCTGGCGTTGCATGTTGCCACCTTGCGGTCGTCGTTGGCCGGGACCGCCAGGAGGAGGGCCTTCCATTCCTGGAGGCGGGCCAGGATGAACTTCTTCGTCCGACAAGACTCCGTCGCCATTTGCATCAAGTCCTTCCAGCGATTTTTTCGCATCGGCGATTTCTTCTGAAGAAATCTGGCCGTCGTGATTCTTGTCCAGCGCCTCAAAGAGCGGACTTGGCGGTGGTGGACCAAAGTCCTGTCCGCCAGGAGGGCCTCCTCCGGGTGGACCACCCTGGCCACCGGGTGGCTGGGCAACACTGGTTGCAATACCAATCACGCTGAATGCAACAGCGCAAACAAAAGCAGTAATTTTTTTCATTTTCAAACCTCGACAACTTTCTGATTGAGGTACGCACGGAATCATCGCCAGCTGGCGATCCTGCCAATTTTACAGAAATCGACCTGAAGCGAAGATGAAGCATCGATTCAAAGTGGTCAAGCCTCTTTGACTGTCTTCACCCGGCGCGACCGTCTCGATCGGGCCTGATGAATCGATCAGCGTTTCGGTTTCTGACGGAACGGGACGCGGAGTGATCAGTGCGCAGCTACAACCGTGGAACGGCCCTCAGCCGTTTGCACTGGCTGGCTGGGGCTGTCAGATGTATGACCAGACTTCGGCCATCGCCGGATTTGGAACGGTTCTGGAAAGCCTCAGCGTCAATGCCCTCGGAAAACCACCCGCTCACTTTCCGATGGTTTGGGTCGGACCCTTGAATCGTACGATCAGGAAAACAACAAGACCGTGACAACTTACGATCCCGCCGGTCAGGTTCTGACCGTTCGCGATCCGAACGGAGTCGGTTACGACGTGGTCTACGATCAGCTCGGTCGGACAACGTCGCAGACGGACACTTGGGGCGACACCAGTTCGATGACGTATGACAAAGAAGGCAACGTCCTGACCCAGACCGATGCCAAAGCCAAAGTGACCACGATGGTTTTCGACGCCCGAAACCGGGCCAAAACGGTCACCGACAGGCTGGCCGGTGTGACCCAGTACAATTACGACTGCTGTCACCTGGTATCGATCGTCGATGCCGAAGGACAAATGACTGGATACGAGTACAATGAACTTGGTCAAAAGATCAAGGAGACTTATCCTGATCACATCCCCGGCTCGGCCGTCGGCACACCCGGCTACGGCATCGTCCAGTTCGCCTTCGATCCAGCAGGAAGAATGTTTCGCAAGACCGATCAACTCGGTGACACGGTCACAATGAACTACAACCTCGCCAGTCAAATGCACCAGCGCGACTACCGCACGCTTGCGAATTCACCAACCGGCACTATCGCGGACAGCGACACATTTACGTTTGACTCGGCTGGCCGGATGCTTTCGGCCACTTCCGGCCGCTACTCGAATGTCGTCGGCATGACCTACGATTTCGCCGGGAGACTCGCCACCGAGTTGCTCACGATCGCGAATCAGACCTACAACGTGGGTCATGAATTCGACACTTTGGGTCGGCCGTTCAAGACCACTTATCCTGACGGAACGATTGTTGAGCGAACATTCAATGATCGCGGTCAATTGAATCAAACAAAATATGCTGGGCTTGTTGTCGATACGCGGAGCTACGACATCGGCGGGCGATTGGCGTCCAGCGTTTACAACAATGGGGTGACAACCAACTGGGCGTACCGCAGCAACGGCTCGCAAAAAGACAACTTGCCGGCTTCGATCAACTTCGTTCATCCGGGTGGG
>JAYVKA010000504.1:0-5822 GCA_043768885.1 Planctomycetota bacterium | reverse complement strand
CCGCTTTGCACTCCATCGATCTCAAAGCCGTTACTGTAGCGCGGAAGTTTTCGTTCGGAGTCCGCAAAATGAATTCGCACGTCCTTCGGTTTGGCCTTCTTATCCGAGGCAATTGTCCGTTGCAATTTGAGCTGCATCGTCGATTGCGGAGATTTGTCGGCAACTATCCTTTTTGCATCCGCCGACTCTCCCATCAGTTCCAGCCGAATCGAAGCGATCGACTTTGTATCCGGCCGAAGACTTGCCTGAAACGATTTGATATCTTTCCCGGTCAACCGCAAAACGCCATCGGTTTCCATTTCCCAGGGGTTTTCGGGCGTCGATTCGCTTGCTGGTTTCGCAATGATCCAGCCCGTTTCATTCTCGCTGAGCGTCGCTCGCAAGCCATCCAGCCAGTTGTCGAACACTTTTTTCATTGCGGGATTCTCGACGGCGGATTTCAGCGATGTTGCGGTAAGCTCGTTGCGTTTTTCTTGAAACGACTCGATCCGGCGCGCCAAAGCCTGCGACGTGACTTCCAGTTCGGGCGGAAACGGATGGTCGTTCGACCACCCACGCAGGTCGGGGTTTGGTGTGTAACCATAATCCTGGTACACGCCCCACTGTTTGAGGTCGGCAAAGAAGGCTGCCATGCTGTAAAAATCGCGGGTCCTGATCGGATCAAATTTGTGATCATGGCACTCGGCACAGGCGATCGTCATTCCCAGAAAAGCAGTTCCCATCGTCCGAACCCGATCAGCCGAATACTTGGCAAGATACTCTTCGGGCTGCGCACCGCCTTCGCGCGTCACCATATTCAACCGGTTAAACGCGCTGGCCGTTCGCGACTCTGCCGTCGGGTTCTCGATCAGGTCGCCTGCGATTTGCCACCGTGCAAACTGGTCGTATGGCATGTTGTCGTTCATCGCATCAATGACCCAGTCGCGATAGGGAAAGACATTGATGTTTTGATCACCGTGATATCCGACCGTGTCGGCATATCGAACGACATCCAGCCATGCCGCTGCCATGCGTTCACCGTATTGTGGCGATGCCAACAATTCCTCGACCGCAGCATCGTAGGTTGCAGCCGAAAATTCATCGCGCGCCGCTTTTTGAAAATCTTCCCCAGGAGGCAGCCCAACCAGGTCCAGGCTCAATCGCCGGGCCAGCGATTCCGAGTTCGCCCGTGGCGCAAGTTGAAGTCCATTTTGCTCCAACCGCTGTGCCACGAAACGGTCGATCGAATTCCGGGCCCATGCTTCGCCGGCCTTCGGAATATCCGGCCGGACTGGCGAGTCCCACGCCCAATGCTTTTTGTATTCCGCGCCGGATTCAAGCCACGCACGGATCAGTTTTTTTTCGCGGTCCTTCAAAGCCCGACGTGAATTCGGAGGCGGCATCATGATATTCGGATCGTCCGATTCGATTCGCTCCAATATCAGACTCGCATTCGGATCGTCAATATCAATCGCGCCGTAATCAACCGCTTGGTCCCGAACATCCAGTCGCAATCCCGACTGGCGCTGCCCTGCATCCGGGCCGTGACACGAGAAGCATGTATCGGACAAAACGGGAAGAATGTCCCGCTGGAAGTTGGGCGATTGGGCCTGTGCGAGTTGGCAAGTTGTCAGTAGCCCGATCGAAGCAAGCCATGCAGCACCGACACAAAACACTTTCCAGTCAAACATTTTTTTCAACCGCATACGATTTTCAGGGGCAACTTGTCATATTGAAGTGCCAGGGGCAGCGGCACTCCATGATAGTCGATTGAACCGGTCGTTGATTCATGCATTGGTTTCCGGCAATGTTACGCAAAATATGGCAGTACAGCGGCAAATCGCACGGAGAAACCGGCTAGAATGGCTTCGCGGGCAATTTCACTTTTCTGCAAAACATTCGAACAATTTCCTGTCGAATCGCCGGGTCAACAATGCTTTCAAGTCTCGAAGCCAAAATGCACTTTGCAATCCTGGCGATGGCATCCCTGTTTGTGACGACTGGTTGCGACCAGAGCCCGATTCAAACCCCGGCTGGCCCAATTCGATCGAATGACCGATCACAATTTCGGGCCTTGAGCGACCTGTCCAAAGACGATATCGCCAACGCCGATATCAGCATTCTGTTCATCGGTAACAGCCATTCCGCTCCGCTTCCCAAAATGCTTGCGAATATTTTCAAGGCACATGATCCCAAACTGACTACCTGTATCCATGCCGCGCCGGGATATGGATTTCTCGACGATCATGCTGAATCGGAATCAACAATCGAGCTGTTGCAGCGTGGCCCGTGGGACGTGGTCATTTTGCAAGGCCAAAAGTACAGCACCTCCGGCAAATATACCTACTCGTACGACGGGTCCTTCGAACTCAGCCGCGTGGCGAAAGAAAACGGCTCGCGAATCATCATGTATCCCGAATGGAGCCGCCGCGAGGAACCGGATGAGTATCTTCGCATCGACAAAATTCATCAGGAGATTGCCGACAAAACCGGAGCCGAAGTCGCACCGATCGGCATCACCTGGGTGCGTGCGGCCGAGACCGGAAACAAACTGGAGTTGTATGCAGAGGACGGAAATCATGCCACGGAGTTTGGCAGTTATCTGAACAACTGCGTCTTCTTTTCCATGCTGACGGGCAAGCCGGTGCCCAGGTGGTCGTTGCAGCCAGACGATTCACCGTTACCATCTGCCAAGCCGGAACAACTCGATCTGCTGGCGGACGCCGCCTGGGATTCCGTTTCGAAAATGAACCTGGACAAACCCAGGGCGGAACCCGTCAAAGACTAACCGACAGATCAAAACCCGGTGGCTTTGGCTTCCAGCCGAAGCATTGCTTGTCTCCGCTTCGGCTGGAAGCAAAAGCCACGAGTCCTTGTGAAGATGCAATGAGAAGGGCACGTGGCCTCGTCCGCAACCTCCAAACTGAACAGTGACAGTGTATTAACCGCCACCATCGCCATCGTCGGTTGAGTCGGAGTCATCCGCATCGCTGTCATCTGTTTCTATCTTGGCTTCCTTTGCCCCAGTGACATCGGATTTTTCAGGCTTGGGGTCAACCCAATTGTTGTTTCTTCGATTGAGGTCCGGCATCACCCGCTTGCGATCAATAATGACCCGCTTGATCTCGCGGTCGCCAATCGCAACGTCTGCCGTCCAGAGATTGGTGTAGTACCAAACGTAAACGGGCATGTTGTAATCCATCTTTTCACCGTTGGTAAATTCGATCTCCAAAAAGACCGGCATCACCATTTCCTGTTTGTTGGCAATCGTGATGCGGGCCAGACCGCTGGCGATCGATTGATCGACACTGACGATCGCCTGGTCCAGCGGAACATTTTCAATAAACCAGCTTCGCCAGAACCACGCCAACTCGGCTCCCGTTCCGTTTTCCATGCAGCGGAAAAAGTCGGCGGGCTGGGGCGACTTAAATGCCCACGCCTGGATATACTCACGAAACGCAGGATCAAATCGCTCTGGCCCAAGCACGACTTCGCGCAACATCTGCATCGCGGTTGCGGTTTTATAGTAGGCCAGCATCCCCAGCCACTCCGGGCGAATTTGGTCGGACGGCATGGCCAGCGGCTGGACGTTGGGGCGTGACATCAACCGGGCCATGCTGCGGGCGTTAAACCCCGAATCCTCTTCGGGCATTTCACCACCGTTGACTTCGGCGTCGTAAACATCGTATCGGTCGTAGGTATTCATGAACGTGTTGAAGCCTTCGTCCATCCACGCCGCACGTCGTTCGTCCGTGTTGACAACCATCGGAAACCAGTTGTGACCGATCTCGTGCGATGTCACAGAATGCAAACCTTCCTTGTTGCTGTCCTCACCACAGAAAATGATCATCGGATATTCCATCCCGCCAACCATCCCGCTGACGTTCGTAGCAGTCGGATAGGGATAGCGAAACCACTTTTCGCTGTAGTGCTCGATCGAATGCTTCAGCATCTGCGTGCTCTCTTTCCACGCCGACCGGGCTTCCTGCGGATAAACCGACTGAATCAACGTAGTCGAATCGTCATCCCAGATAATCGACGACGCGTCCCAAATCGTGGCGTCAGAACTTGTCCATGCAAACGAGCGGACTTTGTCCGCATGAAAATGCCACGTCAGCGGGCCTTCACCGGGCTTTGCAGCTTCGTCCGTTCCCACTTCCGTGGCACTTCGAATCGTTACTGTCTGGCGGCTGGTGTTCGCGAGAATCAATCGACGAAGTTGTTCTTCGGAAAGGACTTCCCCGGCGTTTCGCAAAACACCCGTAGCACAAACCACGTGACCGCGTGGAGCCGTAATCTTGACGTCGTAACTGCCGAAGTCCGTATAGAATTCGCCTTGCCCCAGATACGGCAGCGTATTCCATCCATGCACATCGTCAAACTTGCAGACCGCAGGAAACCACTGGGCCAATTGATAGATCGTTCCCTGGTCGCAGCGGCGAATCCCCATTCGGTCCGCGCCGTAATCGGGAATCCGAAACGACCACGAAATTTCAAACTCCGTCGTGCCTCCCTTGGCTCGCACCGGTTCCAACAAATCGATCCGGCCGATCGTGTCGTGAACCGCGAGTTTCAATTCTTTATCGCCGGCGCGAACATAATCCACGGTCACGCCTCCCTCGAAATCAGGGCGATTGTTGAAGCGTGAACCTGGCGGCGTAAACCGCGAGCCATCGCTGTCTGCCCGAAACAGATTCTGCTCCAAAGATATCCAGACGTAGGGCAAATCCTGGGGGCTGTTGTTGGTGTAAGTCACATGGGCCGTCGCCGCGACAGATTCCTGCTCCACATTCAAAGTTACCTCGATCCGATAATCCACCTGCTGTTGCCAATAGTCTTCGCCCGGCATCCCGGTCGCCGTTCGCATCCCGTTGGGAGTCGGCAGATCAAGCGGCGAAAAAATCGTCTTGTCAGGGCGGGCTTCGAGATACCTTGCCTTTAACTGATTCAGCTCAGCGCGAGTGGCATTCGCTCCCTCCTCACCTCCATCATCCTGAACTACTGCGCCATACGGCGCGGCGACCAGGCTTCGCGTCCCTATCGAACACATGCAGAGCAAAACGGCCAATGCAATCAATGAAAATCCCGGTCGGCAAAAAAGAAAAAACTTCACGAGACGTCTGCTCCAAAGGAAACTGAACGGGCAACAAACATTCAAATCACATTATCATCGGAAACCGTTCGGGAATAAAGACAACACATTCCGGTAGACCTGCCGTGGCATAGGCTTCCAACCAGTGGTTTTTGCGACATGCGTTGAGCCACCATCGCTGTGCGCGGGTCTCCCGACCCCGCACCAACCGACCGAAGGTCTCCGTCCGGGCAATTTTTACTGCATCCGCGCAACCGACAGCGGCCGGATGTCCAAATGCGGAGTCTCGTTACCCACCATTTCCGAAACCAGTTTGCCCGTGACAGCTCCGAGACTCAGCCCCAGCATATTGTGCCCCGCCGCGACCCAGCCATTATTGATTGACGGAATCCGGTCGATAATTGGCAAACTGTCCCAGGTCATCGGACGCCAGCCGTACCAGCGTTCGATCACGGGTTCGGCCGTCGCCTGTTTCAGATAGAGTTTGGCCGAAACAGTCAGATACTCGAGCCGTTTCGGATTGACCGACCGGTCGTAACCTGCGAACTCCATCGTCGAACCGATCCGGTAAGCCGACTGCATGGGAGTGATCGCGACGCGGTGCTCTTCAAAGATCAGCGGATACGTCGGACAGATTTCCGGACGGGGCATAGTGATTGAATAGCCCTTCCCGGGCTGGATCGGAATGTTGCAACCGAGGGCGTTGTTCAAAAACGGAGTCAGCGCACCGGCCGCGACGACGAACCGGTTG
>JAYVKA010000503.1:0-2038 GCA_043768885.1 Planctomycetota bacterium | reverse complement strand
GTAACCGGCTGTTGAATGATGACTTTGTCGTCCTCTTTGGCATCGGTAGAATAAAGATTGTCGCCGTAGTAGCGATCAATTCGCATCCAGTGCATTTCGCGACCCCGCCACACGTCGGCTTTACCAACGACCGGGATGTTGTTTTCTGATTGACAAGCCACCACGCAGGAATTGCAGCCAATACACTTGTTGAGATCGATCGACATGCCCCAGACGTTGGTCAGAGTAGGATCGTCCTGTTTGTAGTCTTCACGCGAACCAGGCGTCAGGTCGAACAGCTCGTGGTGCATGTGAAACGCTTCGGGCCACTGAGCTTTGTGTTCGCCAGCCGTGTGAGGTTTTTCGTCTTCACGCACAAACGACACGTTGTTCATCACTGGCAGCGAACCGTTTTTGGCAACCCCTTTGGTTGCTTTCGGTGACTTGGCAGCCGTTTTTTCGATGGGATGATGCGAGAGAAATTCTTCATAGCTCTTGAATGACCCTTCGCGAATCAAGGCGCTGCGATCGCTTTCTTTCTTGTTGTAGTCGCGGAACATGCGGGCTTGAATTTCATCGCGACCGGTTTGGTCGATCTCCCACGGTTCCTGCACGATCGCCAGTTTGTAATGGGTTCGCGAAGTGATGGCAGCCGATTTAGCCAGCCCACCAGCCACCAACCAGTTCTCGATCGTTCGCAATTTATTCACGTCATGACCAACCGGCGCAACGCCTTTGGTGGTATCGCCACCGACGCGTCCGGCAGCTGTTCGTCCAAATCCGATTTCAACTCCGATCGATCCGTCGGCTTGACCGGGTTGAATGTGAACCGGAATCGGTTGCTCGACTCCACCGATTTTCAGTGTCGCCAAAGTGTTTTGTTCCAGACCCAGGGCCTTGGCTGTTCTCGGGCTGACCAACGCCGTGTTGTCCCAGGAGACTTTCGAAAAAAAGTTGGGAAGTTCCTGCAACCAGCTGTTGTTTGCGAACCGGCCGTCATAAACCGAAAGACTGGGAGTGAAAACGACTTCCAGCGAATTTCCGTCCCACGGTTTGGCCCAACTATCATCCACGGCGATTGCTTTCGCGTCGACGGCTTTGACTGTGATTGGTTCGGATGCTGTACCGTCAACGAAGCCATCGTGGACAGCTTTTCGCCAGACGGATTCCGCCAAACCTAACGTTTCCCGCACGATTTGCTGTCCGTCAACGGTTGTCATTCCCAGCAGCGTGGCCAAAGTTTCGATATCCGATTTGCCATCGAACAACGGATTGATCAAAGGCTGTCCAACACAAATCGAGCCGTTGTTGGAGAAACCGTCTTTCCAGACTTCCAATGGATGAGCCATGTTGCTGATCCAATTGCAAGCCAGACTCGTTTCGTTTTTGTAGCAGGTGATGTGCAGCGAATTTTTGATCTTGGCTAACGCCTCAGCGATCTTCAGCGATCGGGGTGCGTCATAAACCGGATTGCCTTCAAGAACAATCACGGTGCTAAGTCCACCGCCGCCAACTTGCGTCGCAAAATCCTTGATCGAATCAAGTGACGAACGACCGGGATCGGAAAGTTCGATAAACTGAATGGTTTTTCCGTTGTTACCCAATTTTTCGTTCAGGCTGTGAACGGCGGCATGAACAGCGGGCGATTGAAATTCACCAGCAATGACAACACCGGCACCTTTGTTATCAACGAGGTCCTGAGCCATCGCGGCAAGAATTTTTTCGCGATACGGCAGACCGGCGCCAACTGTTCCGCCTGGCGTGGCCTTATCAACGGCCACAACCAAAGCAGCAACAAAGCCTGGTATTTTAGTACTTGGCACCGAAATCCGGTGATCCGCCGACGCACCAGTTGTCGAGTATTGGCTTTCCACCGAATACAAGCGACTCATTTTTTTGCTGTCAGCATCGCGACCCTTGGCAAACGCAATACTGTTGCCGATGTTGCCAGCGTCAAACATCAACGGATCGGCATCAAGCGTGACGATGACCTTGGCTTGGTCCAGTTTGTACTGGGCTCGCAGCGATTTATCGAACGCCAGCTTGGTACCGGCCCGAG
>JAYVKA010000502.1:0-2740 GCA_043768885.1 Planctomycetota bacterium | reverse complement strand
ATATTTTGTCCACAATCGCGTCAACGATATCCACTTGATCAAGGACCGCCTGCAAAAAATTGTTCCCGAGGCGTCGATTTGCGTCGGTCATGGCCAGATGGACGAAGTCGAGTTGGAGCAGGTGATGACCGATTTCATTAACGGCAAATTCGATGTGCTGCTCGCCACGACGATTATTGAAAGCGGATTGGATATTCCGAACGCCAACACGATTTTCATTGACGAGGCGGACCGGTACGGATTGAGCGACCTTCACCAATTGCGTGGTCGCGTTGGCCGCTACAAACACCAGGCGTACTGTTACCTGCTGCTGGACCCCAACAAACACGTTACCCCCAACGCTGCCAAGCGACTTCAGGCGATCGAAACGTACAGCGAGATGGGTGCCGGTTTTGCGATTGCGATGCGCGACCTGGAAATTCGCGGGACGGGAAATTTGCTGGGGACCGAACAAAGTGGTCACATCGCGGCTGTCGGATATGAGCTGTACTGTCAATTGCTGGAAACGGCTGTCCGCAAAATGCAAAAGCTGCCGGCCAAACTGTCGACCGATTTCGATCTGGATTTGCCCGTCGAAGCGTTCCTGCCCGATGAGTACATCACCGATGGTCGCCAGAAAATTGACATTTATCGTCGGCTTACGCGGGTCGAGTCGTTCGAACAGATCGAGCAGATTCGTTCGGAACTGAAGGATCGCTTCGGAGCGATTCCGCCGCCAGCAGAACGGCTGCTGGCAGTTGCGGAGATTCGGCTAGAGGCTTCGGTCTGGCAAGTTGAACGGGTATTTCTGGAAGAGAAATACCTGGGCTTCACTTTCCGCGACCAAAACAGGTTCCGGCAATTGGCCAATCAACGGCCTGGAGTTGTTCGAATTGTGGACGATCGAAAGGCCTATGTGACTCTTAAATCGACAGCTATCGATCCGACCCGGATGTTGCAATTGGTCAAATCGATCTTGCGACCGGGCGGCTAATTTCCTAGCTTCCGCCAGATTTCCACGACTCCACGGTTTGCAATTCGCACACCGACTCGTCCGTTTCACACTCCATCCTTGCGCACATGCACCACTCAATAATTCCGAAACGAGGAATGGTTTTGCACTCCATAACCGCTGGTTTGGTGCTGGTCATCGTCGCGGCGACCTTTGGGACAGCCCTTGGTCAGGAGGGCTCCAGGCGATCGTTCGCGCCAGGTCTGGCGACGTCAGACAAATCAGCGAAACAGATCGATTCAGTAACTTTGAAACAATCCGGCCAACTCACCGGCACTTCCTCCCGCCCAACTCCCGGCAAACCATTCGGTCCGTCTGAAGTCGTGGCGATTGTCGGCAACGAACCGATTTTGGTTGGCGACATGTTGTTCAAGGTAAATCAATGGATTCAGGAAAACATGAGAGGGGCTCCTCCTGAAGTTCTGGAAGATGCGCGGAGGAATGTAATTCGCGGCATGACCGACCAGTTCATCAACGAGCGCATGTTGTATCAGGACGGCATCGCCGGGTTGCCGGACGGTGTGGACGTCGATGAAATCCTGAAACAGGCGGAAAAGGAATTTGACGAAAACGCCCTTCCAAACATGATGAAGCAATCCAAAATCGATACGCCGACTGCATATGATGCTCACCTGAGAGCGATGGGGAGTTCACTGCAGCAATTTCGCCGGGCATGGGCCAAAGAACAGCTGGCAGGCCATTTGGTCCGCCAAAAGCTGAAGATCAACGACGACATTTCGCATGCGGAGTTGCTCGATTACTACCACAAGAATATCGAAGACTTCAAACACCCGACCCGTGCGCGGTGGGAAGAGCTGATGGTTCGTTTCGACCGGTTTCCTGTTTCAAATCATGCGGCCGCTGAAGCGGAGATCAAAAGAATCGGCGATCTGGTTGTTTACGGGGCGTCCTTCAAGGCTGTCGCCAAAGAATCATCGCATGGTTTTACAGCCATTGACGGCGGACAGTTTGACTGGACAACGCCGGGTAGCCTGGTCAGCAAAAACATAGACGAAGCCATTTTCAAGTTGCCGTTGAATTACTTGAGCGACATTATTGAATCGGAATTCGGCTTCCACATCATCCGGGTATTGGAACGGGAAGAGTCGCATACAACCCAGTTCCGCGACGCCCAACCTGAGATTCGCGAAAAAATGATGGATGCCCGCCGCCGTGCCGCAATTCAGGCTCATATCGAATCGCTTCGGAAAAAGATCCCGTACGAGGTCGTTTTCAAACAAGTCGGGCAGCCATGATTTCGGGCTGACCAGGACTGCCGGGTTTCGGTTGCATCTGCATTCCCAGTTGCCTCCAAAAAACGACCATTGCCCAAATAAAAACTGCGGCAGATGGCGAAGGCGAAACGATCAGTTCATCGACCATGCCCCCCAGCATGATGCATGCCGCGAGTCCGTCGATTACAGGTTCGGGTCGCGTAAACATCGACCACGCCAGGTAAAGCAGAATCGAAATCAACAACAGGCCGCCCGGAAAGCCCCCGAAAAGTGCGGCGTTCAAAACAATGTTGTGGCAATGGTAACTGTGGGACTCCATCACGAAACGGCCCGAGCAGTAGCCGTAACCAAACAGGGGACTCTCGACGATTTTTCCAATTCCATAGGCCCAGATTTCTGTCCGCCCCGTAGCCGTTGTCAATTCAGTGGTTGAGCCGGATTTGGTCAAGCCAATCAGTGAGTCTTCGATTTTCCAGTCGGCACTACCGGAGCCCAACACGGCGAACGCGATCAA
>JAYVKA010000501.1:0-9111 GCA_043768885.1 Planctomycetota bacterium | reverse complement strand
TTGTTGCTGCCAGCCGTCCAGCAGGTTCGCGAGGCGGCCCGCAACACGTCATGCCAAAACAACATTCGCCAGATCGCTTTGGCGGCGCACAATTTTTTCGCCGGTCACCAAAAACTCCCCCCCAGCTTTCGAATCGTTCCGGGGACCGTTTTGACCGGAAACAACGGGTCGTGGTCACTGCATGGACGGTTGCTGCCCTACATCGAAGCGTCCAGCGCGTACGAACAGGTGGATCTGAATGTTGCCTGGGACGTACAGGTCAACACGGGTGTGCCGACAATGCGAATCGACTTGTACCAATGTCCCAGCGAGATCAACGATTTTGTCAGAACGAAAAACGGACAGGCCTTTGTCTATCCACAAAACTACGGCTTCAATTTTGGAACGTGGCTGGTCTACGATCCGACGGGTAGAAAAGAGCCTGACGGACCCTTTTTCGTCAACAGCCGCGTGTCTGCGGTTCCCGACGGATTCAGCAACACGATCTGCGTCGCGGAAGTAAAGTCGTTCACCAGCTACATCCGCAACACGGCTGATCCAGGCCCAAATCCTCCGTCCAGCCCCTTTGCATTCAACGGCATGGCGGGCGATCAAAAACTCGGTACTGACATCAACGACAACACGGGGCATACCGAGTGGCCCGATGGCCGGGTGCATCATTCGGGCATGACGACTGCGTTCGTTCCCAACACGCGGGTTCCGTACGATGTCGGCAACAGGCAATACGACATCGATTTCAATTCGGTACAGGAAGGCCGCAGCGCGACCCAGCCAACTTACGCCGCCGTGACCGCTCGCAGCTGGCATGCCGGAAACAAGGTCAACGTGTCGATGCTGGATGGATCGACTCATTCTGTGACCGGCAGCATATCGATTTCGGTATGGCGCAGCCTGGGAACTACTGACGGCGGCGAGACGGCAACGCTGGAATAGCCTGCCGCAACAGTTTGAATTTTGGGTAGTGGACGAGGCTACGAGTCCTCGCGGAGTTGCCATGAAAGGGACTCGTAGCCTCGCCCACTACTCTCTGCTCGAAAACCAATGCGCTGCGGAGTAAAAGCCCGCCGTCAATCTTTGCGCAATGCGAACGAGTCGTCCAAAACGAACGGCATCCCGCAAGTTTCGCCGGGAACAGTACTGTTTGTGCAAGCTCCTTATCGAACCAATCGACCACCTTCGAAGAAGACCGGAAATACGCGACCTGCCCGCGAATCGACGAGCTGGTCAGGGCCGGTAATTTGCATCCATCCGACCAACGGTTTTGACCAGGCAGGTAATGTCGTGATTCAACAGCTTTCGGACAGCCCCCAATCTTCCGGAACCATCGTCTTGCCAGACGATATCCGGAACAAACTGACCAACAATATGGATCAGTTAAATGTGCTGCCAGCTCTGGCCGCCAAGGCCCTCGAGTTGTCGCGAGATCCCGATTGTTCGATGAGCGAGTTTTCATCGCTGGTCGAGCGCGACGTCAAAATGGCAACGGATATTCTGCGGATGGCCAACAGCGTTGTCTTTTCCGGTGGGCAGACGATTGCCAGTCTGCACAATGCCGTTGTTCGCCTGGGTTTTCGCCATTGCCGAAACCTGATCCTGAGCAGCAGCGTTACCAGCCTGATGAAACGGCTGACTGTCGAAGAGGGCTGGGTTCGCGACATTCTGTGGCGACACAGTTTTTTGACCGGATTGATCGCGGTTAACATCAACCGGCAGCTAAACCTGGAATTCTTTGGCGAAGAGTTTACGGCCGGCCTGGTCCACGATTTTGGCCGCACATTGTTGGCCTTTTGTCGTCCGCGCGAGTTTGCCTCGTTCGATACGATGGATTTCCTGGAGTCGGTCGAAACTCCCGAACTCGAACGGGGAATCGTACAAACCAGCCACACCGACGTCGGAGCCTGGTTTTCCAACGCCAACCAGTTGCCAACCCAATTGTATGAAGCCATTCGATATCATCACGATCCGGCCGCAGCACCGAATCACAAACGGCTCGTTTCGTTGATCACAATCAGCGACGAGATCGCAAATTTTCTGCAGCGCAGTTCCGACGACACAGAATTGCAGCTGGAAGATTTGACGGGACTGGCTGTACTGGAGGGCACGGGCGTGACCCGGGCCCGATCGGTGCTGGAACGGAATCTCAAGTCGATCGTCCAGCAGTCGCTGGCCGACGCATCGACGATGATGAACGCCTGATCAAAAAAATCCTGACCAAACAGATTGGCCAGGATTTCTGGTTTGTAAATGAGCCGGTGATGAAATGCTATTTCGAATCGGCCGGTTTCCAGTCGGGCAGTTTTCGGCCTGGAGTCCACGGCGCACCCATCTCGTCCAGCTTCTTCAAAAGAGCAGGAGCGTCTTCCTCCAGAACTTTCTTCAGATCGCCAATGACCGCCTGGTATTCCTGACCTGCGATTTCGAACTGCCGACGATGAGTCCCCGTCGGGCCGGTGCTGCTTCCCATCGCGCCGAACATCGCGTTCATCAACCGTCCCTGCAGGCCCGGCATTGCGTCTTCGTTGCGTTTCGAGCGGGTTGGATCACCAGTGAATTTCTCCTGGATATCCTGCAAGCGAATTTGCAGGTCGCGAATCTCTTTCCAGATTGCCGGATCGACCTCCGAAGCGGTTTTCGTCAACTGCTCGACAGCCGAGAGTTGGTCGTTTGCCTGGGAAGCCAGCGCGGTTGCTGCCGTGACAGCCTGAGCCAGCCTGGAGACTTCTTTCGTGTACGCCAAAACCGCTTCGCGATCGATTGGTTCGAGTGCATTGAAACCGAGCGGCTCGATTTCAAACGTGGCCGGTGCAATCACTTCCGTGATCTCTCCGTTGACCATTTGAGAAAGTGAAACGGTGTACTGGCCAGGAACAGCCGCCGGTCCGCCGCCGCGCCGGCCTGCCCCGACGTGAGCGAGGTCCCAGTTTGCCCGCTGCATTCCCTTGCCGGTACCGACGGGCAGTTTGCGAACCGTTTCACCACTTTGATTGCGAATCGTCAGCCAACGAGACGGGGCGACTTCGCGGTCCTCGGCCTTGAACTCTTCCCACGACGGATACGGTGCATCGCGACCAGTTCGGGCCGCCGCAGCGTCCTTGGCTTGTCGTTCGGATTTTTTGCTCTTCAGTTCGTCCTTCACATGCCAGGTAAAAGTCACGCCATAATCAGGATTCGGAGCGGCGTAGTAGTCGGCGCCCTGAAAACCTTTTGAGCCACTTCCCAACGGATTCGACGGCTGGTAGATCAGCCCCTTGCGTGTTGGAAAAAAGTGATTCGTTTCCAGCAGTTCTTTGGTCAATTCACGCAACGGAGTATAATCATCGAGAACAAAAAAGCCGCGACCAAAACTGGCGAGCACGAGATCATTTTCCCTTCGCTGGATTTCCATGTCGCGAATGGCGATCGTTGGAAGTCCGCTTGCCAGCTGAAGCCATTTCTCGCCACCATCCACTGTAAAGAAGCAACCGAACTCCGTCCCGCAAAACAGAAGCGCCGGGTTCTTGTGGTCCTGGGCCAGCGTGTAAACCGTGCCACGTTCGGGCAAGTTGCCGGAAATATCACTCCACGTTTTTCCACGGTCCGATGACTTCACGATGTACGGTTTGAAATCTCCCCGTTTGTGATTGTTCACAGCAACGTAAACGGTGTTTTCATCATGCAAGTCGGCTTCGATGTCATTGATATAGCCGAACTCGGGCACTTCGAGGGTGCCGAAAGTTTCGATCTTTGTCCAGTTTTCACCGCCATTTTCGCTGACCTGAACCAGGCCATCATCGGTACCGGCGTAAAGCAGTCCTTCCTTCAGTGGCGATTCACTCAACGATACGATGGCGCCATACAGCGATGTCGAATCGTTCTTCGCAACCGAATCGACGCCCCACACCCGTCCCATGACCTTTAGTTTGTTGCGATCAATCTGGCGGGAGAGGTCGCCGCTGACGGGTTTCCAGTTGTCGCCGCGGTCGTCGCTGCGAAACAAAATTTGGGATCCGAAATACAATCGCCGGTGATTGTGTGGTGAAATCATCAAAGCCGAATCCCAGTTCCAGCGCAACGCCGGACCATCGGCAGATTCCTGCGGCTTGATATCGACTCGCTCTTCTGAAATTCGGTCGAACCGAATCAGTCCGCCATGCTGCCACTGGGAATAAACCGTGTTCGAATCTTCGGGATCGACTGCTGGTTCAAAACCGTCTCCAAAAACCGTCACGAACCAGTCACTGTTGCGAATGCCATGCACGTTGCTTGTGCGTGACGGACCGCCTTGTGTGGCGTTGTCCTGCGTTCCGCCATAGATGTAATAGAACGGCAAGTCATTGGAAACAGCGACGCGATAAAACTGGGTCAGTGGCAGGTTTTCCTTGAAATCCCAGGTGCTGCCCCGGTCCCAGGTTTCGTACAAACCACCATCGCAACCAGACAGCAAATGGTTTTCGTCACGTGGATCGACGACCAGCGCGTGGTTATCGACGTGTTTATCCGATTCACCCAACGCAGAAAAAGTTTTGCCGCCGTCTTCACTGATCTGGTTGTAAGTATCCAGCAAGTAAACCCGATCAACATTGTGCGGACAGGGTACGAGTTCGTTGTAGTATTGGCCGCTGGTTGTCGACTGGCTGCTCATTCGCTGCCAGGTTTCGCCGCGATTGGTACTGCGATAAAAACCGCTTTGTCCGCCCGCTGCCTCGACCACGGCGTAAACCACTTCCGGGTTGACTGGCGATACACCCATGCCGATCCGGCCCAAATCGCCACCGGGCAACCCGCTGGTAATTTTTCGCCAGTTCTTGCCACCGTCGGTCGATTTGTAAACTGCTGACTCCGGACCACCATCGATCAGCGTCCAGGTGTGTCGTCGGCGCTGCCACGAGCTGGCGTACAAAATGTTCGGGTCGGAAGGGTCCATGTGAACTTCGTTGATGCCGGTGTTTTCGCTGATGTCGAGAACCTTCGTCCACGACTTGCCGCCGTCGGTCGTTTGATAAACGCCACGGTCGCCACCTTCTTTCCAAAGCGGTCCCTGGGCAGCGACGTAGACGATATTGCTGTTCTTTGGATGCACAACGATCCGGCCGATATGTTCGCTGTTCTCCAGCCCGACTTTTTGAAAACTCTGTCCACCGTCGGTTGATTTGTACAAACCATCGCCGTATCCGACACTTCGCTGGGCGTTGTTCTCACCCGACCCGACCCAGATCGTAAACCGGTCTGATGGATCCATCGCCAGACAACCGATCGAGTACGACCCGTAGTTGTCAAAGATCGGATTCCACGTAAGCCCCGCGTTGGTGGTTTTCCAGACTCCACCACTGCATGCCGCAACGTACCAGGTGCTGCTTTCCACCGGGTCCACGACAATGTCGCCGATCCGGCCAGACATCAAAGCGGGGCCGACTTCGCGGAATCGAAGCGACGAAACCAGGCCGGAGTTGATACCCGGTGTTTCGTCTGGGGCCGCGTCGGAGTCTTGCGCAAAAGTCGCTGTGGATGTGTTGATGGTCATCAGCAGGGCCAGGGCCCAGATGGTTCGTGCAAACATGATTCCCTCGTGATGTGGACTTCCAGTTGTGCAGTCTGGTGATGCAAACGGAATGCCGTTGAATTCAGTAGCTGCCAGACCGACCTGACAGTTTAGTTAAAGCGGCCGGGCCGGTGTGGCCTGGGCCGGAATTTCCATTTGTTCCGCCGAGGGCCGCAAACATCCAGGAAAAATCCTGAGCGCGCAATTTCGAAACCTGCAGTTTCGTCGCAGCCTTGAGGCAAAAGGGGCTACAAAGTCTTACAACCTTGAAAATCTGATCGTTCCCATGATGTCGTTCTGCGACGACCGTGTTGCTTTTTTGCAACATGGAATCTGTCCGGGATTTATGGGGCTGCACGTCTGTACATGTCGTTGAGCAAGTTCGCATCGCAGCGAACCGGCCTGCAATGCGCGTTGATTCATGCACTTCACTGAATGTGTCATGGGTCTCGACGTCATTACGGCACCAGACGCTTTCCGTTTTTGACCCCAACAAAGTCGAGAGAAAGCAGAAGCGTCTGGCCATGAGTCATCAAGCAAAACGTCGCGGTGTCGTTCAACGCCTGCAGGAATTTTCGATACCACTGATCGCCGGTGTGGTTTGTGCGCTGCTGGTCGCCAACCTGGCCCCCGATCTGTATCAGCGACTGGTACATGATCGGCTGGGCGGACTGATTGCCGGCCATCACGATTTACATGACGGGCAGGGCGATCACGCAGACGAAGAGAACGATCCGGCTCACGAGCTGGCGTCGGTCACTCCGGTAGGTCTTGTCCCTGGTGATTCCGGCGTTTCGCATGACCCACATGATTCGCATGGACCGTCCGTCGCGTCCGATCACCCCGAAGAACCGGCCCACGGACACAGCCCCTGGGCACTCGCCTTTATCGTCAACGATATTTTATGGTCTTCTTCTTTGGCATCGCCGCCAAGGAGATTACCGAGTCCTGCTTGCCAGGAGGAGCGCTGAATCCACCGGCCAAAGCGATCAATCCGTTGCTGGGAACGATCGGCGGCGTACTCGGTCCGATCGCGGTGTTTATCGGACTGAACGCCATGATTGGCCAAGTCGAATGGGCTTGCGGCCGGGGAATTCCAACGGCGACCGATATCGCACTTGCCTGGCTTGTCGCGAGGTTGTTGTTTGGTCCCGGCCATCCGGCCATTGGTTTTCTCCTGTTGCTGGCCATTGCTGATGATTGGCAAAACAGTCGGAATCACCCTGTTCTCCTGGGCTGGCAGCAAATGCGGATTCCCGTTGCCAACCGGAATCGGAATGAAAGACCTGGTCATAACCGGAATGATCGCGGGACTTGGATTAACAGTCGCTTTGTTTGTTTCGAATCAGGCCTTCACCGATCCGGCCATGCAGGGCGCGGCAAAAATGGGCGCATTGTTAAGCGTGCTCGCCGGCGTCAGTGCCTGGGGCGTGTCCAAACTCGCTGGCGAAACAGAATTCGGCCGCTGGATGGAAAGCGTCATGCAACAAGTCGTTCGGGGGGTTGTCCCCGACTCGGTCCGCATCATCGCTTCCAACAGAAGCCGGTAAGGACTGACCTGCCGCCACCAAAGGGTGCGAGGGTCTTGGGATCCTCGCACCCGGCGGTTTTTTATCCTGAGCCATCAATTTTTCGCCACGAATCTCACTAATATTCACGAATCCAAAACAATCTTGCTCGTGTCGATTCGTGTTATTCGTGGCCCAGAACTGAATTGCAGGAAAACAAGGGTCTGGAAAACGGAGAGCTCTTCAATCGACTATCCTGCCCCGCCGGCCTGGAATGCGACCTCTTCATACGGCTGAATGACAACCCAGCCCTGGCCGGTGAATTCCATTTGCAAAGACTCACCGCTTCCACGACCCAGGAACGATTTGAGAGTCGCCTGGATTTTCAGGTTGGGAGTTAGCGTTCCTGCCCAGGCAATTGTCGCGTTCGGGTCCGTGAAAACCGGCTGACCGGGGCTGACCCGCAGGGTCAACGGTTCGAAGTGACAAGTGAAGGCCACCAACCCGGTCCCTTCCAGTTTGACATTGAACAGCCCGCCCGCCATCATCGCCGAGACCTTGCGCATCATCTTGATGTCCCAGTTGATGCTCGGCTCAAACGCCAGCAGGTCATTGCCGTTTATGAAAACAGAATCGTTTTCCAGCTGAAGGATGTGAACCGTCTTGCCCGAGTCCGCCAGGTAAACCTTCCCCTGCCCCGTCGCCTTGGTCAGTTTTGCTCCCTCGCCCGTGACCGCTTTCTTTAGCAGGTTTCCAATTCCCTTCTCCAGAATCTTCTCCCTCTCAAACTTGACATTTCCCTGATAGGCGACCATCGAACCCATCTTGGTCCAGATCTCGCCATTCAGGTTGACTTCCAGCATTCGAGGATTTTCCAGTTCAAAAGTCCCCTGGCCATGATCCTGTTCGGAAGAATTTTCTAGAAACTCGTCAAGTGTGTAACGTTGCATGATCTGGATTTCCTGAAATGGTTGTTTGGACAAAGCAGCATGGGTCCCCGACCCGTGCCGTAGCATCCGGCTCACGGGACGCGGTCGCATGCTCCGAGTATTTTGTCCCTCAACGCATATCCCGACAACCTGCCTGACACTGTTTCAAACGACCTCATCTTGGCCATTCGACAGGCCGACTGGTACGCTGGATGGTGAATCGAAACACACAGTTTAATGTTGAAAATGCAATGAACGCCGGCGAAATCACGAGAATTCCCGACCGCTCGATTGGCAGCGATATTCGTCTGTTGGGTGAAATGCTGGGCCAAAGCTGGTCGAGCAGGAAGGCGAAGAGCATTTTGAACTGGAAGAGCAAATCCGCCAGTTGTCCAAACAACGCCGCGCCGGCAACATTCACGCTGCATCGCAACTGAACGATCTCTTGCAATCAGTCACCAACAACACGCCAGCGACGTGCACGATTCTGAAGGCATTCACATCGTGGTTCTATCTCGTGAACCTCGCCGAAGTCCGTCAGCGCGTTCGCATACTTCGAAAACGCCTGATGGATGCCGAGCTGTCTGGCAAAGCGATGGACGAAACCATACTTGACGCGATGCGGCCACTGAGGGATCAGGGCAAGAATCCCGCACAAATCCAGACCCTGCTCAACAACCTGTTCATTTCACCCGTGTTCACCGCCCATCCAACCGAATCCCAACGGCGCACAATTCTGGAGATCCTTCGCACGATTGACGAGCTTCTTGAAACGCTGGACCGCAAGGACCTCCTGCCATCAGAACGGGTACGAACGACCGAACAGATTCATGACCAGATCATTCTGTTGTGGCAGAGCGACGAGACTCGCAGCCGCAAACCAACCGTCATGGACGAAGTCCGCAACAACGGAACGTATTGGTTTGAGCACACGCTGTTTCAGGTTGTACCGGACATTTACAACCAGCTCGAAGACGCATTGGTTGACTGTTGGCCAGGTCACGATTTTCATGTTCCGGTCTTTCTGCGGTACGGTTCCTGGATCGGCGGTGACCGGGATGGCAACCCGTTCGTGACGAATGAAGTCACCGAAAACGCCCTTCGCGAACAGAAAGAGATCATCCTCAAACAGTACAACATCATTACGGACCGGCTG
>JAYVKA010000500.1:0-2233 GCA_043768885.1 Planctomycetota bacterium | reverse complement strand
CTCTTTTGGGCCCGTTTCCGCAAAGTTCAGGGCCTGTCTGGTCTTCCCAGCCGAAAATTCTTCCGGCACCGGTCTAAGCGACGCAGTGTCGAATGAAATCACGTTGCCCGTCAAAACAATTATGAGCGAATCGGACTCACCATCGCGGCAATGCGAATGTAGTTGGGCGGGGCGAGCGGTCGAGGGCGAGGTATTTCCGGTCACCTTTGACGAAAAGATGGGCGAATTCCATCTTCTAACAAACCCAAGTGGTTACGCGATAATGCGGTTCTGTCCCTGGTGTGGTATCGCATTCCCAAAATCGAAACGAGGAGCGTTTTTTTCCGATCCCAGCCTCGACGTGTTTATTCAGGAAAATGCTGACGGAAAACTAACGTTCTCGTTCGGTGGCAAATAAATCGGCGACACGTAACTGCCACCTCCTGGCGTTCTATCTGGTTTTGATTGCAAGTCCGATCCGGCACACGTTCGCTGTTTGTTCCGGCCATGTTCCGTTGGTAGAATCCGTCGTTGTTCAAACTGGAATGGCATCGCAACGGCGGTGACGGGAAATCGTTCCGTTCGGCGTCACAGACGATTGACACGTAAACGTAAAAATCCGTTGCCAAATAAACCTCACGCAGCGGCCGGTTCTTCCGCAGAAGGAAATGTCAGACTGTCGATGCGCGACACTATTAAACGGCTTCCTTGTCCACACTGTTGCGAGCTTTTTACTGACAGTGCAGTCGACTGGGGCAACCACTGGATCGCGAACGATAGCCCGTTCGAACGTGACGGGCCGATCAAAGTGAAATGCGAAACATGTCAACTTCACGCTTTTGTAAACTTCTTCAACTGGACGGTGTCCAAGACCCACCCGCACTGCGAGTGACGCCTTTATCGGGATAGCGGGAAGCGTTTCTGCACCGCCTCTCATACCACCTGACATGCGGGTCCGCATCAGGCGGTTCGGCGAAGAGGAGCAAGGTCGCCCCCTCAGATATCCGGGAAAGGAAAGTCCCTGGTCGCAAAGCCACTGCCTGGACATGACGCTTTGGGCTCCCAGCGTTTTGACGGTCGCATTTCCAAACGAGTGACAGGAACTTCCTGAGTCCCATGATTCTGCGTGGTATTCAGACGGTGTAGAATGGAAATGCCGGGTTGGTGCCTTGCCAGCCAGCGTCGAATGATTCGTAAACCTTCCACTCAAGATTCCATGTTCGGGTTTAAATCCTTTTCTTTCCCCGTTGTCGGTTGCCGGATTCTTTATTTTCCGGAGCTGCTGTTGCTGGTTTTGTGTCTGTCCCTTGCCGGTTGCGATTCGACTGACGTCAAGCCCGGCACGATTATCGAGCCGGTGGAAACAGCGACGCGAAAGCCTCTGCTGATCGAGGACTACATTGGCACCCGTGAACTGGGACGGATCAAATACAAGCTTCGCAACCCGGTGACACTGACCATCGAGGATGCGAAAGTCCTCGAGACGTTACGGTTGAAGTACCCGGACAACGATGAACTCTTCGATTGCCTGTTGCAGATTTACGACCAGCAAAGCAACTGGAATGCGATGGCAAGTTTGATTGAAACGTTTCCCGGGGCCAATCAGGATCCGGTTTACGCTGATGCGTATGGCGCGACACTGATCAAGATTGGGCGCTACGCCGAAGCGGAAACGGTTTTCGCCACTCTGATCAAGACCCAGCCCCCCAAGGACGCTTATGCTCTGGCCCATGCGTTGTGCCTGTATCATACCGGACAAAGTGCGCAGGCCGCCCAGGAACTGGATGAGCTGATCAAGGTCGCCCAGGACGAATTCAAGGTGAAATCGCTCAGCCTGCGGGGAATGGTGGCTGTTCAACAGCAGGATCTCGACACGGCAAGTGATGCGTTCCGAAAGACTCTTGACCTGGATCAAAACGAAATGACGGCCCTCCAGTCGATGTCCCGCATCATGCAACAATTGGGCAAACCGGAGGAGGCTGCGAAATACGAAGAGCGGGCCCAGGCCGTTCGTAACGACGGCAATCGCAAGATCAACGACGAGGTGCTGGGCGGGACTCTTATCGGGGCTGTTCGGCACGCGATGCTCCGAAAAGACTACGACGAAGCCAAACGGATGATCAACAAACTATTGCCAATTGCCAGTGAAGAATTGCGTCGGGAATTAAATCGCGATCTGTTGTTCATAAGCGAGGAAGAGGGCAATGGAGATTCGAAAAAGGCTGATCACAATTCGGCTGACAATTCGGCGGGC
>JAYVKA010000499.1:0-5991 GCA_043768885.1 Planctomycetota bacterium | reverse complement strand
ATGCCAAAAAAACTTCTCTGACCGAGGTAGCCCTGAAGTGCGGGTTTTCATCGTCGTCGGATTTTTCGCGATGCTTCAAACAACAGTATTCCGTTCCCCAAGCGCATTCGACATCAGGAAATGGCGCGACGCCAACTTGTCCTCGCTTCTGCAATCGATGCAGGGCCCGGAGTTCAGTTTTCACATCGATCGAACACCAGAAATTCAAAACCCGGACAGATTCCAGGCGATCATTCGCAAAATCCCGGCACGGACCGTCGCGTACATTCGCGTCAGCAATCCGTACCAGGGAGACGCAGTTGCGATGGCATATGACCGCCTTATGAAATGGGCTGAACTTCATTCGCTGGCAGACGGCCAATGGATGGGCTATCAATGGGACAATCCGGAAATCACTCCACTTGAGGATTGCCATTATCAAGTTGCTGTGGAAGCCGAACAGTTCATTCCGGAAGGCGAAATCGGACGGTTTCAGTTTCCGCCAATGACGGTTGCCCAGGTTGAAATTCGTGGCAGCCTTGATCTTGAGCTTCGCGCGTTGCAATGGCTCTATGGCGACTGGCTTCCGTCGAGCGGATATGTGCCCGACGATCATCCAGCCTTCGAAGCCTGGATTGGACGCCCCTTTGCACATGGCAACTCGCATTTCGAACTACACGCGCTGTTGCCAGTCAAGCGTAATTAGATTGGGAACCGGAAAAAATCGACTGGAGCACGCCCTACCCCGGAGGCCATTTCATCTGACGGCCGGCGAGGAGGTGGAAGTGCAAATGGGGAACGCTTTGGCCTCCTTCGTCGCCGATGTTGGTGACAACGCGATAACCGTCGTCAAGTCCGTTGTTGCGGGCGATTTCCGCGAGCTTCAACATCAGGTGCCCGAGCAATTCCCGGTCCGCGACGGTCGCTGTTTCCAGCGAGCGGATTTCCTTGCGAGGAATGACCAGAATGTGGACCGGAGCCGCCGGCGAGATATCGCGAAACGCCAGGCAATGCTCGTCCTGATAGACAAGATCCGCCGGGATGTCTCCGTCGATGATCTTTTTGAAAATCGTCCGGTTGTCACTCATTCGGTTTCTCCTGTGCCAGGCCGTTGGGTTACATGGCGAGTTGTGCAGTTGGGATCAGCTCGTCCTCAAGCATCACGACGATCCCGTCGTGGACCGGAATGATCAAAGAACCGTCGTCGTTAATTAGGCCGCACCCAAGTAGGCGGGTGACCGTTTTGCCGGAACGGTTATCGACGTTTCCTGAAGCTATTTTCTGGTTCCATAAATGTAATGAAGCCGGGTCCATGGGCTGTAGGGCCGAACCAGTTACCGGGCATCGAAGCAGCTGGACCAGTTCCGGGGAAGGGCTCATCATTCAGGCTTTCTCCAGATCATCGTTGTCATACTGCTCCAATATCGGACGTGCAGAAAATCGGGCGTACATCTACAATGCTTATCTCAAGACACTGGCCATCCGTCAGTTGATCGCAACGCCGGTCCGAATCATCGTGTTATACCAAACCGCACGGCCGTTGGGACTGATTCCACGAAACAGACTTTCAACCAGCCGGAATCATGCAGGTAATCCGCAACGCAATCGCCGAAGGAAGCTGTTTGCTGAATCTGCGCGCGCAAAGCATGCGGGAGATTTTGAAAGCAGCAGTTGAGCACCTGGTCCAGACCGGCCGGTTACCGGAAGAGTCGAAGGCCCCAGTCCTGGAAGGGTTGATTTCGAGAGAGCGGGTAGTTCCCTCGGCGATCGGCCACTCCTGTGCGATTCCGCATTTGTACACCGACGGCGTTCCCGAACCGACGCTGGTTTTCATTCGGCTAAAGCGGCCGATCAACCTCGCCGCGCCGGACAGAGTTGCGACCCGATTTGTTTTCCTGTTGTTGGGTCCGGAAAAGCGGGCTTCGGAACACCTCGACACGATTTCCTCGATTGCCCGCCTGATGTCGGACGACGATTTTCATTACGACGCCGTTGCGGCCAATTCGCACCAGGAAATTGTCGAGTCATTGCGGCAATACGTTTTGCGCAGCGAAGCCCAACTGGCGGACAAACCGCGAACCGAATCTCCCAGTCTGGCCGGTGCGCATGGAATGTTCACGGGGCTGGTTCAGGATTTTCGAAGGCGGCTGGCAGTCTATGCTTCGGATTTTCGCGACGGAATCGATGGCAAATCCCTGGCCTCGGTCCTGTTCCTGTTTTTCGCATGCCTTGCTCCGGCGATTACGTTCGGCGGAATCATGGGAGACGCCACAGGCGGCGCGATCGGCACGGTAGAGATGTTGGTCGCGACCGGCATTTGTGGAATTTTTTATGCGATGACCGCTGGCCAGCCGCTGATCATTCTGGGCGGGATCGGTCCGCTCCTGATATTTACGATGATCCTGTATCGACTTTGCGATGGGTTCGGGTTGAGCGAACATTTTCTCACGGTCTATGCCTGGACCGGGTTATGGACCGGTTTGTTTCTGGTGATCCTGTCAGTCACCAACTCCAGCAACCTGATGAAATATTTTACGCGGTTCACGGACGAGATTTTTTCGTCGTTGATGTCGCTGATATTTATTTATGAAGCCATTCGTGCATTGATTAACGTGTTTGGCGACAGCTTTGCAAAAAATCAGGCCCATGACCGCGCATTTTTGACTTTGATTCTGGCGATGGGAACGTTTTATGTCGCGACCTCGCTCAGTCATATGCGCTCCAGCCATTATCTGCACTCAAGGGCGCGGGAATTTTTGGCCGATTTTGGACCATCGATCGCGCTGGTGATGATGTCCTATGTTGCGTGGCTGTTGCGTGACAAAGTTATTGTCGATGGGCTGAACGTCGGATCAGGACTGGGAACTACGTCCGGGCGGGCGTGGATGGTCGATCTTTGGGCGGCACCGGTCTGGGTCTGTTTTGCCTCGGCTGCTCCGGCAGTTTTGGCGGGGCTGCTGATTTATCTTTCGCAAAACATCACGGCACGATTGGTGAACAGTCCTGACAATCGCCTGAAAAAAGGCGAAGCGTACCACCTGGACCTGTTCGTTGTCGGCCTGTTGGTCGGCGGCTGTTCGCTGTTCGGTTTGCCGTGGTTGGTCGCGGCGACAGTCCGATCATTGGCACACGTGCGGGCGCTGGCTTCGGTTGAGGAAATCCCTTCCGGCACGGGAACGATGCAGGAGCGGATCACGCACGTTTCGGAAAACCGCGTTACGGGTCTGGTGATCCATGTGCTGATTCTGGCTTCGTTGCTGGTTCTGCCACTAATGAAACTGGTTCCAATGGGAACGCTTTACGGAATCTTTCTCTTCATGGGAGTCGTCTCCCTGGCCGGCAACCAGTTTATTGAACGAATTGGTTTGCTGTTTCGTGAGCCCGCACTTTATCCAGCCGCACACTACATCCGACGGGTTCCCGTTCGCACGATTCATGTATTTACCGCGATTCAGACTGGTGCGATGATCGTTTTGTGCATGATTAACCTCAGTCAATGGGAAGGGGTCCGGATTCTGTTTCCGGTTTTCATCGCCTTGCTGGTGCCGCTGCGATGGATGATGGATCGAATGTTCAGTCGCGAACACCTGCAGGCCCTGGACGCCGATGAAGTGCCCGAATCGGAACAGACTCACTGGCTGTGACGTCCTGCGACGCTCATACTGCTGCGTGCGTTGTGTTATGATCGAATCGGGCAAGGATCTCGCCGGGGCAGCTGGTCCGGCTACCCCTGCTTGCACAAGTCTGAAGCGCTTTGCAGTTTCAATTCTGACACCGGGAATCGAATGTATCTAACTATTGGATTGGCAGTCGTTGTCGTGGCTACAATTGCGATTCTGCTGATCGTTTCGTCCAACTCCATCAAACGAATGAAGGATGTGACCTTCAAACGGTCGGATGTTAAAGCCGGATCGCAGACGGCTGATCACTGGCGACTGTGGGAAGACTTTGCAAAGACTCGGGAGATGAAACCAATCGGTCACTTTGTGACTCAACCGTTGACTCCCGTAATCATGTCCGCGTGGCGATGTCCAAAACCAGCCAGCTTTTTTGTACTGCACACCGTTCCCGGCAAGAGCGAGATGGAGCAGTTTCGCGGTGTCGAGTTTGTGACGATTCTGGATTCCGATGCGGGAACAACGCTTACAACGACAACGAAATCTGATGGATTAACGATTCCGGCAGGTCCCGGATCGTGGGTACAGTGTTTTCCTGAATCCACAGGAACTCAATTGGCCCAGGCGCACGAGAAAGGCTTGTCGTGGCTGAATCAGAAAAAATCGATCAAAGCCGATGTCCAACCCGCTGATTTTCCCAAAATCACTGCGCATTGCGTCCAAACCCAGGTCCGCAGCTTTATCCAAAACCGAAAGTTTCCGCTGGTTGCACTTTGGCGATTCGTGGTTGCCCGGCACATGGAAGCTGGAAAATCGGTTTGGAACCAATGATCGCCCGTAGGATGGGACCAACTTACCAGGACCCGGTGCCACACTTTTTTCCAAAAATGGTTCCATCCTGTTCCGGGATCGCTTAAACTCGCCATGACAGCCTTTTTCAGCAGTCTCACTCGTCCGGCTGTTCCGCGATCGCTTCCTCCGGCGTTTCGGTTGTAAAAATCGGACTGCCGGCAAATTTTCTGGGGCACTCCATGGGATAGTTACATAACTGTGTTGGAGGAATTGCGATGAGAAAAAACATGATCAATTCAGGAGTCGGGCAATTGAGTCAATTTCGATGCGCTGTTGCGTTGGCAGTTATGATGGCTGTCGGGTTGGGAACCGCCACAGGTTTCGCGGTTCAGTCAATCGATCCATTTGGTGGCGAAGGTGTTTCTGCGGTAGGTGCTGTTACCGAGTCCACTAGCACGTCGGCATCGGCAACAAGGCGAGTTGGTCCGGCTCACGAGCAGGTATTAAACTTCCAGACAGAGCACAAGTTGACGACGACGATGGTTGACGAAAACTTTAACTTTCCGGAAGTCCCTTTTTCGGAAGTCATAGCGGTATTTCAGGCCACGTACGGCATTAACATGTTGCTGGATGAGACGGCTATTGATGACGAGTTGCGCGAAGACACCCTAATCTCCGTCAGTCTGAAGGACGTGTCGCTCGAGCAGTCTCTGGACATCCTGCTGAGAAAACACAATGCCACGTTCATCATACGGTCCGGGATCGTGCATCTGATTGGTAAGGACGCCGAGGATGATCCGGAATTTTTTGAAACCCGGATCTTTGACTGCGCAGAACTTTCGAAAGCGCTGC
The DNA here is from genome assembly GCA_043768885.1 of Planctomycetota bacterium. Lineage (GTDB taxonomy): Bacteria > Planctomycetota > Planctomycetia > Pirellulales > Pirellulaceae > BJ22. Next base: position 751 of record JAYVKA010000499.1, on the reverse strand, counting down.
CACCCAGGTTGACGCAATACGTTCCGGCCAGGAAAAAAGAAGAAGGTCAGACCGAACCGATTGACACGTTGACGACTCTGGAAAAACTGGTCCGAGAGAACATTCATTCGGACAGCTGGATGATTACCGGCACTGGCGACGCGATTCTTCACGAGATCAACGGCAAATTGATGGTCAGCAATTCAGGACCGGCACTCCGCGAAACCCGGCGGTTCCTGGAGTATCTAAAAGCGGAATTCGTTGCCGCCAAGTAAAACAGTACTGCACTCAAAATCTGGCAACCCGAATCATAAATCGGGTTGCCAGATTGTTTTGTTGTCGGCGTCAATCGATTCACCAGTCGGTTTCCGACGGGCCTTGATCCGAACGTAAGGTGGAACGAAACCTGACCGGAAGGCGAACGAGTCGGGACTGGCTGCAGAATTGTCGGCGTGGAGCGGTTCAATCAGGTCTTCGATGACAAAACCGGCGCGGCACATCCCGCCCACGATCGATTCCCAACTGTGAATGTATTCTTCTGCGCCCGGTTCACGAACCAGATTGTCCTTGAGGACCATCGGCAGCGGTTCACGTCGGTAGTATTGATGCTCAAGCGTCCACCCCTTCGCACCGACCGCAGGTTCGATTGCCGCCTGAAGACTGGCCGGCTGTTTGTGCTGGCTGATGTAGATTCCGTCATGACGCATGACGCGTGCCACCTCGCGAAACACCTGTTGAATGTTCGGGACATAACAAGTGCTGACCGGATGAA
>JAYVKA010000498.1:0-20985 GCA_043768885.1 Planctomycetota bacterium | reverse complement strand
CCCAGTTTTTCGCGCAACGTCCGATAGTAGTTCCTTCCATGAACTTCAATCGTCCGAAAGACGCTGTCGGAACGTGTCACACGAATCCTTGTTTGTTCTGTAACCTTTGCGATGTTCTGACCATCGACAACCACACCCGTCGATTCATTCGGCTGGCGAACAACCAGCTCAAAAACCCGATCGGCAGAATCAACCAGCGGCCGAACCGTCAACGTGTGCGGACTGATCGGCGAAATCACAACTGCCGAAATGTCCTTTCGAACAATTGGCCCGCCCGCCGACAGGCTGTGGGCCGTCGAGCCGACTGGCGTGCTGATAATCAAGCCATCGCAGGAGTATGATGCCGCCAAGTGCCCGGAAACGTAAAGGTCAATTTCAAGAATGCTATAGGGCGGCCCGCCCATAACAGCCACCTCGTTCAGTGCTACCTGCTGGCCAACAAGCTTGTTTCCATTCAAAACCTGACAATGCAGCATCAGGTGCGAGACCTCTGAAAACTGGCCAGCACGAATCAACTCCAGTGAATGGCCAAGTTCCGCTGGCTGGATATCCGCCAGGAACCCCAGTTTCCCCAGATTCACCCCAAGGACCGGAACCTGCGCATTCCCCATTTGCCTGGCGGCTCGCAAGATCGATCCGTCGCCACCAAAAACGATGGCAAAATCGATCCCGTCCGTATCGACTTCATCCGTCCCGCCAAAATCTTCGAGCACGATTTCCGCCGAACTGGCCACGACGGGACGCAGTTGCTCAACGGCCTCTTTCAGGTCTTCTCGGCGGCTGATGCGGCCCAGCAACGCGACTCGCAGTGCAGGGTTTGGCTTTTCAGGTGTCAGCATTTTTTCCAAAGCAAAATGGTTGTTGCCAAAGTAGCCCGGTGGTCCCCCACCGAGAAAAAAGTTCAGCCACGGTGGAGAACCACCCTGAATAACGGTGGAGGACCACCAGGAATCACGGTGGCGGACCACCAGGAATCACGGTGGAGGACCACCAGGAATCACGGTGGCGGACCACCGTGCTACTTTGAGTCGTCAACTTTCTTTTCTTTTGCGTCCTCTTCGGTCTTCTTCACTTCCACCCGCGGTTTCATAAACATCAACACACGATGCCCCAACTCTGGAATATTTTCCGAGTTGGCGGCGAACATCAACTGGTCGAACCCGTCCGAACTTGGTACCGGAATGTCAATTGTCGCAGTTGTAAAATTCGACAGGCAAATAAATTCACCGCCATCGCCAGCATAGTAATTCGCCCCGGTAGACGGATCGGTGAATTCTCGACTGCCGCCAAAAACCCAATCGTGAGTCATCGCCTTGTTGGTGTTCATGTCCAGCACCATGTTCTGGGCCTTGTGAACCACTTCTTTTCCGTCAGCCATCCAGTGAACTTCGATATCGATCACCGGCCCGTTTGCAGGTTTGTATTCCGGGTCAAAGCCAACCGGCGATCCTGGGTCCGCTCCGAGCGCGATCAAACAGGCGTGCACCAACCGCGCTGACGAGTTCACTGCCATAACCGATTCGTGTTCCTTGGTGCCCGCCGGACAAGCAAACATTTCCAGATATCCTTCCCGAAAACAAATTCGCCCACCGACGACAACACGCTTGTTTTCGAAATCAAGCCACAACTCGGCGTTCCGGTCCATCCGTTTCCATTTTGGGCTGACCAGTTCCTGGGGAAAAACCGGCTCGACGTATCCTACTTCGGGGTCTTGCCCGGAATCCAGTTTGTTCTGGTCGTCAGAAGCCTTTTCCATCGGGGAAATCTTTTCTTCCAGCTTGGCACTTTCCGAATCGGCTAACAGGTTGGCGTCCTGGTTCAGTTCAGGTTTTTCCTTCGTCAGGGCCGGGCCATCGGATGGTGTCGGCAGATTCCGGCTATTTTCAATCGGTCCGTCGGAAACAATCGGCGGCGTTTTGCCAGCAGGCATTTCTTCGATAAATGGTTGACATCCGCTCATTCCAAACAGCAACGACAAACAAATTGCCACCAAAGCGATCTGAAACGGGCTGGACCGCCTTACTCCCTCAAAAGTTTTATTTTTCATTTCGTTGTCACCTTTTCCAATTCGTCCCAATTCGACAAACCCGCGGCAAAACTGTCTGCCGGATTCAAGTATACGTGACCGGCCACTACCCATTTTGCATATGCCGACGAAAAGGGGTGCAAATGTCCAGACAAAGGGTTCGGAATTCGGCTTGTTCCAGTTAAGATTGTACTCGCACCGCTTCGGTTGGCCGATGCTCCCCGGAGCCGACAGGTACCGTTCGGCCAATCTGCCAAAATCACTTCGAACCGTCAATTCATAAAACATATGCCCAACCTCAAGGACCTTCCCGGCGACATCGAATCGCCCGCCGTGAGCAAGCCGAATTCCGACAAAAAGAACAAGTCCGGCAAGAACCGAAAACAGCGATCCGATTCCAAAACGGAACGGAACAACCCACCGACGATTGCTCCAGTCGATGTTTCGGGCCCGGTCCTGCTGCCCGCCAGCAGCCTGCGCGGAAAGATGTTGCAGGATTTGATTGCCAAGTGCGATCAACATCCGCTGTTGTGGATTGAATCTGGCGAGGATACGGAAAGCAAACTGGATTCATTGCTCAGGAAGGCACTCAAAAAGCAAACCACGCGCGATGACAAACCGAAATGGGTTCGCCGTTTTGCCGAGCTGGTGGAAGAAGGATATTTCTCGGAGCTATCGACTCAATCGATCGCCGACGCTCGCGAGTTGCTGGCCGGAGTCTGGTTATTGGGCCATGCAACCCGTTCCCGCCCGAATTCGAATCAGGCCGAGGGCTGGCGTCAGCGACTATTGGACGACATCGTTGCGATACTCGACAACGAGAGCAGCGTTTCCCAGGAAGACCCGCTCCTGTGGATGCTGACTCAAGTGGAAATTCCAGTCGCATTGTCTGCGATCATGTCATCGGACCCGTCGACGGTTCAGCGGATGGCTGGACCGGCGGCGAAGCGTCTGGAAGAATGGTTCGAGCAAAAAGTCGATGAAGAGGGATGCTTGCCGGGCCGGTTCGCCAACTCGATCGGTAGCGTAACCCTGTCGGTGCTTCGTTCGGCAAATTTGCTGGCGGCTTTGAAAATGGAATTGTCATCCCGCGCCGCCGGACAACTGGACTGGATGATTCGGCAGTTGATGCTTGCCACCGGTGCAAAAAGTCGAGTCGCTTTTTCAGAAGGCAGAATGCGGCTGGACGCAGGGCTTGCCCGTTTGCTGATCCATTCCAGTCCCGACAAATCTGACCATCGATTGATTCGTCACAAGTTTGGTATCGAAAAATCCAAACCTGGGAGACTTCCGGATTTCTGCCACTACAGCGAAGCCCAGGGGTATGGAATTTTGCGGTCCGGTTGGGATCGCGCGGCCCGAATCGGAGTGGCGTGCGACGGACAGGATGTGGAGATCGAATTCGGCGGAAAAAAAATGTTGGTTCGGGGAAAGCTGGAAACGCTTTGGAGCGTGAATGGCAAACCGGTCGTTTGGGATGATCCGGCCTGGACGCTGAATTGTTGGCACGAAGACAAAGACGTGCAGTATCTGGAACTGGAACTGAAAAACGAACAGGGCCTGACTTTCCAGCGGCAGATCATGCTGCTGGTCCAGGACGAAATGATGTTGCTGGGTGACGCGTTGATGGGTACGGCGAAAAACCGTTTGGACTATCAACTTTCAATTCCAATGGCGTCGGGAATCACGGCCCAACAGGAAACCGATACCCGCGAAATCTATTTGCGAAGCGAACGGATCGAGTCGTTGGCCTTGCCGTTAACAATGGGTGAATGGCAGTACGACCACACCGACAATCGGTTTACGGCCCACGAAAATGCAATCCAGATGAACCAGTCGTCGATGGGGCGTTCGATGTACGCCGCGATTGCGTTCGATTTGAAACCGGGACGGTCGATCCAGCCCCGGACCTGGCGTCAGTTGAGCGTCGGAGAAAACCTGGAAACAGTTCCGCCAGACATTGCCACGGCAGCCCGATTCCTGGTCGGCCGTGATCACTGGGTTTGTTATCGCAATCTGGCCGCCATCGGCAATCGTACGTTCATGGGCTGTAATGTTTACCACGATTTCTACATCGGACGTTTTGACAAAGAAGGCATGCACCAGCCCCAGTTGATGATCGAGCCGTAAAGCCATGCAACCAACCCGGGAACAGCTGCAACGGAATTTGCGGCAGGTCCAGCAGGAAGTGACCGAAGCATGCGCGCTGGCCGGTCGCGACCCGAACTCGGTCCGAATCGTTGCGGTAACAAAGTACGTCGATGCAGAGACAACCCGTTGCCTGGCAGAGCTTGGCCAATTGGACCTTGGTGAAAACCGTCCTCAACAGTTGGCCGAAAAAGTTTCCGCTATCAACAGCACGCCCATTCGTTGGCACATGATCGGCCATCTGCAACGGAACAAAATCAAACTTGTCGTTCCAACTTGCCACATGATTCATTCGGTGGACAGCCTGCGATTGCTTGAGGCGATCAACGAGTTCGCTTTGCAAAGCGGAACGGTCGCCGAATGTTTGCTGGAGATCAACATTTCGGGCGAAACGGCCAAGCACGGTCTTCGGGCCGATGAGATGCCGTCACTTCTGGAAGCTGCTGCCGGGATCGACGGCGTCAAGGTTCAAGGGCTCATGGCGATGAGCGGTTTGGACAGCACACCCGAAGAGTCCCTTCGGCAATTCGTCGCTGTTCGGGAACTCCGGGACAGCTTGGCAGAACAATATGGAGAGCAGTTTCCGCTCCCCGAACTTTCGATGGGAATGAGCGGCGACTTCCCCCAGGCCATTGAGGCTGGTGCGACTTTGCTTCGAATTGGCTCGCGGCTGTTTGAGATCAACTGAATCTGCAGTCACTTCGTGCAGGCAATGCACTGCGGCGTCTGAAACCACCGATCCTTCCCAGACCTCCACTTCTCTTGCCGAACCCGCGTTAAGCGAGGCAATCTGACGAAACTTTTTTGCCAATAGCGATCGTGCTTATTGTTCCTGACATGACAGCCGATCGTTTTATGCAGGCACATGGTCCTGTACGGTCATCGTCTGGAGGTATTCGACGTGAGGGTTCTGAAAACTCTTTTGGCATTCGCCCTGGTTGCAACTTGCACCCAAGCAGCGCTCGCGCAGTGGCCAGACACGACTGCTCCAGGCAACAGCCGTTTCTGGATGGAAGCCAATGGCAAAGTTCTCGATCGGCCGGGTTCCCAATTGGGAGTTCCGCTGATTACGAACGACATTACCAAAGACGTGGTACTGACGACCGACCAAATTACTGATTTGGGTTCCACAGCGGGTGCAGAAGTCCGTTTCGGATCGCACAGCAAGTTGATGGGAATCGATTGGGAATTCGGTACTCAGTTTGGCGGATGGGAAACTGACTTCTCGGCCAACGGTCCGGACCTCGCTTCGCCTTTCTTTGCAGGCCTCGATCCGGATATCGTAGGTGTCAACTACAAGTCCGACTTCGTCAGCCTGGAACTGAACATGCGCAAGGCCCTTTTTCCTGGCCTGACGTTTCTCACCGGTCCCCGTTATTTCCGTTTGACCGAAGACATGAATCTGACTTCGTCAACCACAATTGACACTCTCTCCGGACCATTTACAGTCAACACCCAGGACATGACGAACATCGTCAACTCGGCGATCGGTTGGCAAATCGGAATGGAATACAACCAGCCCGTAACCCGCGACATCTACCTGCAGGGCTTCATTCGCACAGCGGGTTTGCTGAATGGAACGCGACTGGACCGATCCTCTCAAACGACGCTGGTCGATCAAACAACGACATCGGTATCCAAAGACACCGGCATGTTCATTGGAACAACAGGTGGGCGCGTTTACTTTACGATCATCCCAAACAGCCTTCGCTCCTACGCCGGCTACGAAGCCCAATGGATCGACGGTGTTGCCATCGGCCCCGCCCAATTCCTTGGAAACGGAACCGAATCGATCGACACCACAAACACGATCTTCTGGCACGCCATCACCTTCGGCCTGCGGTTCACGTACTAACAACGCGGCAATGGCGTCCCGCCTGAGTACGCGGAATTCTCAGGCTGGATGATGATTGGCCAGTCGTCACTTCGGCTGCATCCCTTTTTCGAGAATTCCTCCGGCAACTTCGTGGATCAGGGCACCCAATGCCATCGCCTGATTCGCCGCCAGGTCATCCGTGTTCATCCGTGTTCATCCGTGCTCGTCCGTGCTCGTCCGTGGTCAATTCGGGCTTTTCGAGCTTGATTTGTCTTCATCGAGTCGAGCCCATCCCGGAACGCCAGCTTGATGCCACTGCAACCAGCTTCCACAAACAATTGCTCGTACCCCGAATCGTTTTGAACGATTACCAGGAACTGGGCGCAAAAGTAAACCTGAAACACCTTGTGCAGGACTGCAATAGCTCGGCCGGCGAGATCGATTGTTTTCTGAACGTGGTCCACGACGCAGGTTTTCGAAGCGTGGCCAGTGATATCGATCATCTCGAGGCAGCCTTGTCAGAGTGCATCGTCGAATCGCTATGTTTCTTCAAACGCCGTACAACTGGGTCTGAGAAGCCGGTTCAACGACTGCGGGTCCCACAACGCCGATTGGGAGCTGTTCCACGACCTAAATCGGCCATGGAGCCTAACCCAAAAGGGGTCTGACCCTCTCTGCAGTTCCAAGGGTCTGGCCTCTTTTGGGACCGGCTCTTATTCCAAAACGGCCTGAATTTCCGGCCAAGATAGCCGATCCGGAAGCGAAGTGACGTTAATCCGACCTGATAATTTTCGTTTTTCATTCGAAAGGATAGAATTAAAGCCAGAACTGACACCGTTGTTGATCAGGAGTTTTTTTTATGAACGCTGACCAGCAGAAACTGCATGCGGAACTATGTGCGATGCAGTTGACCCCGCCGGGGGTGGCACTTTCGTTTGAGGCCCGGTTGGCTCGCGAAAATGGTTGGGATCTCGCCCAGGCGATTGCGGTTGTAAATGAATACCGCAAGTTTCTTTTCCTGATGCTCCAGGCCGGCCATAGGGTGACACCGTCCGATCAAGTCGATCAGGCCTGGCACCTGCATTTGGTCTACACCGATTCGTACTGGAACGATTTGTGTGGACGAATCGCCGGTCGCCCCTTGCATCATGGACCAACGGCAGGTGGGAGCGACGAGAAGGAGAAGTTTTCGAGTCTTTACGAACGAACGAAAACGTCTTACCGGAATTTCTTCGGTCGCGAGCCACCAATCGATATCTGGCCCGATGACAAAACCCGTTTTGGCGAAGACATTCATTTTCAGCGAATCAACATTGCCCGCAACATGGTGATTCTGCGGCCCCAGTATTTTTTCGGTCGATTCATTTCCAAAATTCGGAGGATGTTTGTGCGGAAAAAATCTGTTCCAACGACAAGTCCGGCGTCGGCCAGTGCCCTCGCAATTGCACCGCTGATGATGGGAATGATAAACCCGCTCAATTTCAATGGACCCGATTTTCTGATTTTCTACTCTATTACAATCGCCGTCGGTTTGATGCTGGCGATCGCATTGAGGATCTTTTTTCGGAACCGTGAGTCGCTCGATTCAGTTGCTCTGGCCAGAACTGCGAACCAGTTGAGCGTTGAAGAAATTGCGTTTCTGAGTCACGGGCCGAAGGGGCCCGTCGATGCGGCGATTGCTCAGCTGGGGCATGACGGAAAAATTTCGGCTGATCTTACGAGTAAGCGTTTGATGAGTGAAGGTTTTTCCACAGAGGCCCCCTTGCTGCATCAAACGATTTTGTCGGCGGCCGGAAAAGGAGGCGGGGAATCGATTCTGGATATTCGAAAGGGGTGTGGCTCGATTGTTCTCAAGACCGCTGCCAGTCTCAAGGAACAGGGGATGGTCGAGACGTTTTCCAGTTACCTTTTTCCCCAATTCTGTTCGATGTTTGTGATGTTCGCGGTGCTGGCTTTGGGAGCAAGCAAAATCTGGGTTGGCATCGAGCGGAACAAGCCGGTTGGGTTTCTGTTGGCACTCACGGTTTTGGCTGCGATTCTGACCTGTGTAATGATTTACCGCCCGCGGTTGACCGCTAAAGGGGCTCAGATTCTGGAGTTCCTCAGGCAAAATACAAAACAACCCGGCGCATTGCGGGTTGCAACACGGTCTGAAGAGCCGTCTGTCAAATCCAGCGACATCGGCATGTCGGTCGCCCTGTTCGGAGTTGCAGTAATGGGAACGCAATTGCTGGATGCAAACATCGCTGACATCCTGATGCACGACAGAACCAGAGTGAGTGGCGACGGCAGCGCGTATTCTGGCGGCTGCGGAGGTGGAGATGGCGGTGGCGGTGGTTGTGGTGGCGGCGGATGTGGAGGAGGTTGCGGCGGTTGCGGTGGATAGGTTTGCGGGCTCGTTCCTGAAAGATCGTCAGCTGACGGTTATATCCTCCCGGCCAATCGGTAACAATGAAATGACGCGATAACTCGAGTTCGTTTTCATTTGACGCCTGGGACAATTATGCCACGCTTTTTCCTTCAATGTTGTTTGGCGGCAATTATCTTGCTGATATCTGGTTACAACAGGTCCAGTGCGGTTTCAACGCAGGTTCAAAACACCGGGTTGATTCAGGAGTTGGCCCAGGAGGGCGAGCATAAACACACGAACCAGTTGATTCATGAAACCAGCCCGTACCTGTTGCAGCATGCCCACAACCCGGTGAACTGGTACGCGTGGGGCCCGAAGGCTTTTGAAAAGGCGAAGAAAGAAAACAAACCGGTCTTTCTGTCGGTGGGCTATTCGACTTGTTACTGGTGCCATGTGATGGAGCGTCAGTCGTTCGAAAACGAAGAGGTCGCGGCGATCCTGAATGAGCACTTCATTGCGATTAAGGTCGATCGGGAAGAACGCCCCGAAGTGGACCAGCAATACATGGCGGCGACCCATCTGATGTCGGGCCGGGGCGGTTGGCCGAATTCGGTTTGGCTGACTCCCGATGGAAAAGCGTGGATGGCGGGGACTTATTTTCCCCGCGAGAAATTCATGGACGTATTGAAGCGATTGCACGACGTTTGGGTAAATCGAAACGCGGAAGTCATGCAGCAGGCCGACCAGCTGACAAAACGCATTTCGGAAATCGGCTCGGCCAAACTTGCCGCCCAACCCGTAACCCAGTCGCTGATCGACAATTGCACCATCGAGTTGCGAACCAGCTTCGATCGGTTGCATGGCGGCTTTGGTAGGGCACCAAAGTTTCCACCTCATGCCGCGTTGGCCGTTTTGCTCGACCAATACCGACGCAAACCGGATCCGGATTTGTTGAATCTGGTTACTGTGACGCTGGACAAAATGTCCCGTGGCGGCGACTACGATCAGGTCGGCGGAGGATTCCATCGCTACTCGACCGACGCCAAGTGGCTGGTTCCGCACTTTGAAAAAATGCTCTACGACAACGCCCAGTTGATGCGATCGTATGCCGACGCGTATTCGTTAACGAAAAAAGGAGACTATCGGGAAACGGTGGAGGGTATTTTTGTCTGGCTCCAGCGCGAGATGTCGTCGCCCAGTGGCGGCTTCTATTCCGCGCTGGATTCGGAAAGTGATGCGGAAGAAGGAAAGTACTACGTCTGGACACATGCGGAGATCATTGCGGCGCTCGGTCCTGAAGACGGAGCGGTGTTCGCCGAAGTCTATGGTGCGACTCCAACCGGAAACTTTGAAATCGAAGCATCGGGGGAGCAGTCCAGCAGCAACATTTTGCATTTGAGTTCCAGTATCGATGATTTCGCCAAACGTAAGGGAATCGATGCAGCAGAATTGAGAACCCGCCTGGCTGCGATGCGGAACAAACTGTTGGAAATCCGCCAGGCTCGAAGCTACCCGCATCTGGACGACAAAGTTCTCTCGGCTTGGAACGGCCTGATGATCGACGGACTGGCTCATGCGGGCCGATTGATGGACGAACCGAAATACGTTGATGCAGCCAAACGCGCCGCTGATTTTGTTCTCGCGTCGATGATTGTCGATGGAAAACTTCAACGGACTTGGCGCGATGGCCAGGCGAAACTGGATGGCTGCCTGGACGATTATGCGTTTGTTGCAGCGGGGATGCTGGAACTTCATCGCGCGACGAATGAATCGCGTTATCTCGTTGCGGCCCGGTCGCTGGCCGACACAATGCTCGCAGATTTTCAGGATGCGGAATTGGGTGGCTTTTTCTTTACGACAGCCAATCCCGCGGAAGCCGAACAGGATTTTCTGATTCGCTCGAAAAACCTTTCGGGTGGCGGCAACCTGCCATCGGGCAACGGCGTCGCCGCGAAGCTGCTGCTGGAACTTGGTCAAGCGACGGGAGATTCGCGGTATTCACAGGCCGGGAAGAAAACGCTGGAAGGAATGTCGGGGTTTATGTGGCAAATGGCTGGCAGCGCGGATCATCTGCTGGTCGCGGCCGCGATCATGCTTGCTCAGGGGGCAATTGCGAGACCCGCGACGGCTGTTGTTGAAGCCATAGCGGACGCGACCTTCTCAGCGTCAGCAGTGGAGGGAGAAGTCTTTCTGTCGCGGCTGAAAGTGGCTCCCGGCGAAACGCTCGAAGTGGCGGTTCGTTTGACGATCGATGACGGCTGGCACTTGTACGGCCTGGCAAAAGAAGAGCAGTTCGTCAAAGCTACAAGGGTGGTTTTTGACAAAGGCAATTCCGCTCAGGTTGTCGAAGAGACGTTGCCAAAAGGAAATCGAAAACACGATGAATTGCTCGGTGAGGAACTTGTGTTTCTGGAAGGGGAAGTGATCTTTCGGGCGAAGCTGCAGGTTCCGGCCGATGCGACATTGGGGAAGCAAAGGATCAGCTTGAATGTCGAAACGCAGGCCTGTGACGACAAGGTTTGTGCGGCACCCGGTGAAAACAGTGTGGTTCTGGAATATGAAGTTGTCGGGCAATCTGACGGTTCGGTGATTCGGAACACGGAAATATTTGGCGGGAAGTGACGGTCGTTGTTCGCTCGGAGGTTGTGAATTTATCAACGTGGCACAGGCTTCCAGCCTGTGTTAACATGAAGAACACAGGCTGGAAGCCTATGCCACGTCAGGTCGCTTTCTTTAATTCACAGCCTCGGAATGCAATACGACTTTTATAAATTCACAATCTCTCCGCAATTATGACGGGCCGAGAAGTTTTGCTTGAGGAGCAATCAACGACCAATTTCTATTCCCAAAGTCCATCCAGCTCTTCACGGAGCCGTTTTAGGACTCGGCCACGGGCCAGGTAGACCGCGTTTTCGGTGAGGCCAAGTTCATCGGCGACTTTGCGAAGGGGTCGGCCCTGTGCGACGTGTTCCCAGCAGGCGCGCCATGTGGTTTCGGAAAAAGATTCACGCATCAGCTGCAACGCGGACTGGGCCAACCAGTTTCTGTATTCCGTCTCCGTCAACAATTCAGTGGCCAGCATTGAAGCCCGGTCCAACAGGACCAGGATTATCTCTTGCACCAGATCTTCAGCACGACCCGACTCAATTCCCAGTCGCGTAACCCAGTGATGTATCAATGGCGTGTACAACCGCACGAATCGGCTCCACGCATCCGAATCATCGCGCGAGCGCAGGCGTACGAGCAAAATCATCGCGCGAGCGCAGGCGTACGAGCAAACTGGACTGCGTGGTGATCATCGGGCGTTGCGGAACTGGTTTTCGTAGAAGCCGATTGAAAGGCCTGACCTTTTCATCGTAACGCCGGTGATGAGTATTTGCCTATTCCCACAAGTGCGAAGGGGCGGCAACGACACGAAGCCACGGAAAACGGAATCATCCAAAAAAAGGGGGCTGCACCGAATGGCACAGCCCCCTGATTCTTGTTGTCCCAACAAACAGTCTACTTACCGATGTTGTTGTCCGGATTTCCAGCTGATGAACCAAACAGGCTGAAAATCGTGGGAACCGGTGCCGAAGTCGGCATGAACTTGCCTTCGACCCAGCGGTCGATGCGGTCGTACATGTCGTTCAGGTGGGCCGACGTGTAAGCGTCCAGCGAATCAACTTTACGGGCATCGGCCAGTTTCTTGTGCAGATCCTTCAGCGTTTGGGCTGCAAGATTTGCAATCGGCTTCATCGCTGCGATACTGCCGCTACCGGCGTCGGTCAGGTCAAACAGGCGATCGACGTGTTCGCCTTGCAGATTGCGCCGCAAAGAACTGATCGCTGGTTCGCGCTCTGTTGCCTTGCCCTTCGGCTTGTTGTCCAGCTCACTCCAGATCGATTTGGTGATCGTATTCATCAATTCGTTCATGGTCAGCGCGTCAACGTCCGGCTTGGTCCGCAACTCGTTGTCGTAAACACGACGCAGAACGGATGGGTTCATCAGCTGGCTCAGGGCCGAAGCCTGCAAACCCATGACTTGGTCGTGAACCGGCCAGGTTGGGTCACCAAAACTGCTGAAGCCACCGCCATCGCGCCAACTGTCGCCAATCAAGTGAACGAGCAACTCCGGAGTCAGCCCATAGGCTTCATCGCGGAAGGTGTTCTCGATGACAAAGTTCATCGCTTCGCGCTGCGTTTCGGCCGGCACGACTTCGATCGGCTGACGACCGTTCGGGTCCCCCTTCTTGTCCCGGTTAATAAAGATTCCGCCAACCCAGTTGGACATCATCGATGTGCTCTTGACCTGCATGCCGAGAGTCAGTTGATAACCCTTGCGGGCCTTGTCCCACGAGTCGCCGTCCTTCACAAACTTTTCGAGGATCTCGGCCCGATGATGTTTGGCCAAGGCCACCTGGCTTTTGGCGAAATCAAGCGGGTTCTTTGAAAAGTCATAGCGACGAGCCAAGGGGTCTGGGCCGATCGTGTCCTCGTCGGTTGCAAAAGCCAGTTCCGGCTCGGCAACACGCTTGAGGACTTCCGGCAGTTTCTTGTCGTCCATGCTGTAGCCATACTCGATGGCCCACATGTCATACGGACCGACTCCGATCATGGCGTAATCGCCCTGAACTTCACCGGCTTCGTAATTGAAGTTGGTCGGATTGTAATCCATGACCGAACCGCCGAACGGCTTTTTGCCTTTGACGGCTTCGCTATTCATCTCGGCCAGAGTGTAGATGCTGCTGGCTTTGAAATTGTGGCGAAGGCCCATCGTGTGGCCAACTTCGTGACAAACCAGATCGGCCAGAAGAGGACCGATAAAGGACTCGGGCATTCCGTCGAGCATTTGCTCTTTGGACTCTTCGTCCTCTTTTTCCTTCTCTTCGTCGCCTTCTTTTTTGTCGTCGTCTTTGTCCTGCATCATCAACGCCATTGCCATTCGCATGATCGCAACATCGTACTGACGGCCTTCGGCAGCCAAACAGCCGCCGTTGACCTGGCTGTCGCGGTTGTACAACCCGTCACCTGGCTCGTCGCCCAACATGCGGGTCGTCGGCGAACCAGACTGATTCGAGCTGTTCAAACGTGTTTGGTACTCTTGCAAAATGCTTTGACGGACAAACTCGCGTTGATCCGGAGAGGTCAGCCGAATTCGCGGATCCCAATTTGGATGTTCCGCAAACCAGGCCAGCGTTTCAGGAGTCATCCCCTGCATCGCAATTTTCGGCATGACTTCGGTGAACTGGTCTTCGAAAGTCCGAATCCAGCCATCGGTCAGCACGATATCGGCGTCGAGAATTTCGCCAGTCGTCGGATTGACGCGGCTTGGGCCAATCGCCGTGCTGACGTTGTTGTTCAACCAGCGAATGAAGTTGTATCGAACATCTTCCGGATCCTTGTCCATATGCAAACCCGATTGCTTGTCCTGCTGATGGACAACGATCGCGTTGATGATGCCAACCTGCTCAAAGGCCTTGTTCCAGTACAAGACGCCTTCGGCCACCCATCGGCGATACCGAACCGGTGTTGTATGTTCGATGTAAAACTCGATTTGTTTGACAGGCGGGCTCATCTTCAAAGATGGCTCGCGTTTTTCCAGGTTCCAACGATTGATGTAGCGGACTTTCGTGTCGTCCCCTTCGTACTGACCGTAGTCGCTGTAACCGGTTGTGAAGTAACCGATTCGCTGGTCCGCCTTGCGGGGCTTGTAACCGGCTGTTCCCTTGATCTCGCTGATCGAATAATGGAATGTTTTCAAGTTGCCGTTGGCAGTTGCCATTTCCCAGGCGATTTCAACATTGCCTGGAAAAGCCTTGACGCGTTCAACGCGAGACAGATACGACTTTCCGCCCTGGGCCGGAGCACCGAAAAAGACCCCGGCGTTGGCAACCATCAGCTCGTCCAGGTCAATCACTGGACCGCCGCGTGGAACCATCGTCAGGATGGGAAGATCAACAATGATACTGTCGGTAAACAATCGCTTGACCGACGATTTTGACTCGTCATCCGATCCGCGAATCGACAGATCTTCCTGGACCAGTGCCAGGCGTTTTCCGTACTGTTTCCAGTAGACGTAGAAATCGCTCGACTGTAGTCCGGCAAAAACGTCTCCGCCGGACAATGTCGTTGCGATGAATTCCTTGTGGTCAGCCGCAGCGTAATTGGCTGGCAATTCGGCCAGCATCTGGTTCGTCTTGCGGTTGATCCACAATCGATAGAACGACTTCGGTGCCTCCTCGCCATTCTTTGTTTGCGAATCGACGGCGACTTCTTCAAAGTCCTTCGTGACATCTTCGAGGGTTGGATACTCGGGCTTCTCTTTTTCCCCGTCCTGGCCGCTGACATTGCCGGTGCCAAAACACAGCATGGTGACAGCGATTGCCGCGAGGAATCTCCAATTGCGGCGAAGTGATGACATGTAAAACTTGCTCCCTGATGATTTGAGTGAATTGCGTATTGGCTCTATCTGGAATTTTTACAGCGAGCCGCACTGGCCAGCGATTCTGGCCGCCAGTTCGGGACAAAATACTTGCCGAACAGGACGCTGAAGGCGGAAGACAAACACCGGAATCGAATTGGCTGTGGGAACAAATTCAAGTCCGGGTGTCTGTCGGGCACGAAGATTGAGAATGTCAGCAATCAGAATCTTTCTTTGCCGGAACAGTATCTTAGCATGCGGGATCGGCCGGGTGAGGCTCTGCGCCGGGTCAAGTTGACCGATTCCGATCAAAGTAATCCTGTTTTCCCGCTTTTTTTTCGTAACGCGATAGGGACCGGTTCCAGACTTCGTTACAATTGGTCCTGCTGTCACAAATGACAACCATGGAATGATCGGTTTCCGGGTGCTATTCAATTTCGTGATCAGGCCAATCCTTTGGCTGGAATCCAAAACAGGACTGCCGAATGTTTCAATTCAAAGACTACGAACCAGGATTTGAAAACCCGTGGATGTTGTTGCTGTTGGTGCTGCTGATCCCGATGTGGTTGCTCAGTTTCAATAGTCTCTCCGGATTGGGTGGAACCCGCCGGGTTCTGGCCCTCCTGTTGCGAACCGCCGTTTTTTCGCTGCTCGTTTTCGCGCTGGCCGAGACCAGTTGGAACCGAAAAACTGACAAGTTGACCGTGTTTTATCTGCTTGACCAATCGGAAAGCATTCCCAAGGTCGAGCGCGAGCAGATGTTGCGGTTCGTTTTTGAATCTGTACAGAACCATCGGCGAAGCGACAAAGGTGACAAGGCTGCGGTAATCGTCTTTGGTGCCAACGCCCGTATCGAATCGCCACCCTACGAAGGTGAGCTTCCGCTGATCGACAAAATCGAGTCGGACACGGGACTGAAATCGGACGCGACCAGTCTGGAAGCGGCATTGAAACTGGCCAAGGCTTCTTTTCCGGAAGACACCGCCCGTCGAATTGTCATCGTCTCGGACGGAAACGAAAACCTCGGCGATTCTTTGCAAGTCGCACGGTCGCTGGTCCAGGACGGAGTCAGCATCGACGTGGTGCCGATCGAGTTGCTGGCGACCGGTGAAGTCTCTGTCGACAAGATCCTGATCCCGTCAGACATCCGGAAGAACCAGGCCTTCGAGGCTCGCATCGTTCTGTCCAATCACAATGAACCATCGGATCAGCTGCCGGGCGGCAAAGTCAAAGGCAAACTTCGCCTGAACCAGCGAATCGGTGACCGCGAGGAGTTCGTCAGCGAAATTCCGGTCGAACTCGATCCAGGCAAAAATGTTTTCACATTCAAGCACGAGATTGACCAGTCAGCGGTTGTCACATTCAACACGACCTTCATTCCAGACACCGAATATGGCCTGACAGATGCGATTTCCAAAAACAACGAAGCCTCGGCGTTCACCCACATTCGTGGCGAAGGCCGGATTCTGATGATCGAGGACTCCGAATCGAATGGCGAATTCCAGCAAATGATCGAACGATTGCGGACCGGTGGTATCGAAGTCGATTTGATGTCCACGGATTCGCTGTTCACGACGCCCGCCGAGTTGCTTCAATACGATTCAATCGTGCTGGCCAATGTTTCGCGAGCGTCTGACACCGGAACCGATGTTCCGGTCGGTTTTTCCGATGACCAAATCCGCATGTTGGTCGCGAACTGTGAAGAGCTGGGTTGCGGACTGGTGATGCTCGGGGGAGAAAGGTCGTTTGGCGCTGGCGGCTGGTCGAACACCGAGCTGGAAAAAGCCATGCCGGTCGATTTTCAGATCAAGAACGACAAGATCAACGCAGTCGGTGCGCTGGCACTGATGATGCACGCGTCGGAAATGGACCAGGGAAACTTTTGGCAGAACAAGGTGGCTCGCGAGGCGATCAGAGTCCTGGGGCCGATGGATTATTGCGGCATGGTTGACTGGTCGGATTACGGCGGCAACCCAAAATGGCTCTGGAAAATGCCGGATGGAGTCGATCAGGTCAACGAACGTCGCGACCGAATGCTGGCGATGGTCGGCCGCATGACGCCTGGTGACATGCCGGACTTCAACGCTCCCATGCAATTGGCGCTGTCCGGTCTGGTGAAGTCTCCTGCCTCCATGAAACACATGATCATTATTAGTGACGGCGACCCGACGCCACCGACCAATGCACTGATTCAAAAATTCAAGGACGCCAATATCCGGATTTCTACCGTAGCGGTCGGAACCCACGGTCCCGCAGGAAGCACGCCATTGAAAGACCTGGCCAACAAGACGGGCGGAAAATATTACGAAGTCAAGGATCCCCGCGCGTTGCCCCGAATCTATCAGCGCGAAGCCCGACGGGTCGCCAAACCGGTAATCAAGGTTTCGGAAGCGGGGATGTCACTTTTGAAACTGCCTGCGGCCGATCGCAACGAGATGATGACTGGCATCAAGCCGGAAGAAATGCCCCGCTTCTTTGGCTATGTGATGACGACGGTCAAGGAGAACCCGCTGGTCGAACAGCTGCTGGTTGCCAGCGATCCACCTGGGAACACTGAAAATTCCACGGTCCTTGCGGCGTGGCGTTACGGAGTCGGTCGCGCGATCGCCTTTACTTCCGACGGTGGCCATCAATGGACCAGCGAATGGTATCAAAGCGAATACTACGACAAGTTTTTTACCCAGATGATTCGTTACTCGATGCGACCGGTTACGCAAAGCGCCAATTTCGCGATTTCAACCGACGTTCGTGACAACCGTGCCCGCGTTGTGGTCTCCGCACTAAACGAAGAGGACGACTTTATCAATTTTCTGAACGTTCACGCCCGCGGTATAAATCCGTCGATGGAAGGATTTGATCTTGAGTTTTCCCAAACGGCTCCCGGCCGTTACGTCGCTGAGTTCGACGCGGAATCATCAGGCAACTATCTGTTTTCGATTTTCCCCGGCGAAGGCTACGAGCGATTGACAACCGGAATCAGCGTTCCCTGGTCCAACGAATACTCGGACCGGCAGACGAACATGGCTTTGTTGCAGTCGATTTCGTCTCTCACAACGCCGGCGGGAATAGCAGGCCTGGAGGCAACGGGCGGCATTTTCCCGGCCAGCAATGACACTGCCCTGAAACTGAATCCGTTCCGTCCCGGCCTGGCACAAACCGTCAGCATTGAAACCATGTGGCCATTCCTGTTGGTCCTTTGCGGGTTGACCCTGGCCGGCGATGTCTTCATTCGCCGCGTTTCCATTCCCATCGTCGAGATGACACAAAAGGCCTGGGGATTTATCACACGCAGCAAAGACGATGGAGCCGAAGCCCGCGCGGCCAGCATCGAGCGGTTGAAGTCTCGCAAAAGTGAAATCGACAAGGAGGTCGAATCGAAACGGGCCCAGGTCCGCTTTACGCCGGGCGAAGAGCAGCTAACCGGTTCTGGCCGAGACCAACTGGCCAAAGTCCTCGCCTCCGAGCGCGAACGCGAACTCGAATCCCCGATTGCCAAAGTGGTCGAAGACCCGGCGAAGGTGAAAAAAGAAGACGCCGAATACACCTCCCGTCTCCTCGACGCGAAACGAAAAGCCCAAAAACGCCGCGACCAGGGAAGCGATATGTAAGCGAGAATTGTTCGTTTTATCGCAATTGTGCAATGCACTGAAACACTGGGCCAAATTATTTTTTGTCGGATCGAAACTCCGGGAAGTCAAATAGTATCTTTGGGCCCTGACGCATTTTAATTCCCTGATCGTACAGCTCTTTGGCGCCTCGACTAAAACGCCCGTCCTTGAAATGTCGTCCATCAAAACCGACGAGAAAAACGCCGGCCTGAGTCGATTTTTTGAGTTCCCTGTTGATATTCCTGCCGAGGTAGGGCATTCCGTGTGAAAGAATTGCTTTCAAAAAAGACTAACAAAGAGAGCCAATTGCGTCAGCTGGATGACATCCTGATTCCGGAATTCGACTTGGGAGTTCAGCAGCTGAAGACTAACGTAGTTGACAAAGTCTTCTTCATAAATTGCCCCCTGGACACTGGTTTCAGAATTGACGGTTGGCAGAACAAGATGGTGAATGATGGCCCCCTCTTGTCGGGAGACAAGTGAAAGTGACACTTCCGGACCAACGTTGTCATATTTAATCGGGCTCGCGAATGGGTCGAGGAAATTGGAAATGGAAAGGTCATCCTTCAGCTGGACCGTTTGTACCGTCTCGCCAGCCTGATTGACGACGTTTATCGTCTGCATACCGGCTTCCCGAAGTCCATTATCCAAGTTGCCATCAAAGGACGGTTGCTTTGAAAAAATTGTTTGTTTCATCGGCAGTGTCAGAACCACATCATTGGGTCGCAAAGGCAAGCCCGCGATTTCGGGCAATGCAAGAAGGGAAGTCGGGAAATAGAATCGCTGGTTGCGGCGAACCAGCATCACACAGTTTTCCTGAAAGTTTGCCCGTTCTTGACCAATATTTCCCTCTTGTGCCAGTTGGCTGAGTTTGCGTTTGGCCGAGGCATTGGCCAAATTTCGGGTTTCCGAGAGTGCCGCCGCAAGCGTATTTGTTTTGTTCGGAGCAAGATCGACAGTGGTGGACGGTTCCAGCCAATGCTGAACCGCGATTGCTCCCAGTCTTTCCTCTTGCGGCACCAACAATTCCCGGCTTTTCCGTAATATTCCCTGAGGAGCGCAACCTGCAACGAAAATGGCAATCATCGAAACAAATTTCAGGAATATCAAACCTGTTTTCATGGCTCCATCCATTCGTTAATCCTGACTTGGCCGTCGATAAGACCATTTTTCCCTCAGATGACTCTTGGGAATATCGAGACCGAGCGCTTTGATCACCTGGCTGAAATGACACGCGTACAGTTTTTTGGTGTCGAATTCGTCTCCCCCAAAACAAAGTCCAACCACCAAAAGGCGTTCCGTTTCGGAACCCTCGCTATCGAAAACAGGTGCTACCAGCACGCTGCCACTGTCACCCTCTATGGTGAATCCGCGATCGACGCCCTTTGCGGCGATCATTACACCGAGACTAAAGTCCGTATACGTGGGATCAACAATCGTTCCTTCCAGTCGGCGCGCTGTTCGCGCGCCAAATTTATACACTTTTTTGTTTCGATCTTTGAAGCTATTTAGGGGACGGCTGGCGAAAAGGAACTTCTCTTTCCCAAATTCCTGAACCAGACGTGTTACAACTTCACGGTTGTCGTTAAGTCTGATCAGTGCTGCATCCACAAAAAACCCGTCACCGTCCTTTTTATCAAACTGCTTGTTGACGGTTCCAATTTCCCAACGATTAGTGTCGGATGGTGTCACATCAGGCTGAACCATTAGTTGATCATTATGGGCAAAGTGTGCATTGGCCAGGGCGTAGTATATGGTTGTGGAACTGCTTTCATCGATGCGGTTGCTGAACGCAATTCCAAGTGTGCCCCATCCGGCTTTCCCTTGTTCCAGAATCGGAAGTCCGCCAATAATTTCGGTGTCTTGCAAAGCGACTGGCGAATTTCGTATGTCCTGAAGCCTTTCCTGGCGTTTGACTTTCACCAGCCCCGAGGAAATTTCAGTCAAATACGGTTCTGCTTCGACAACTTTGGTCAAGACTCCATCAATCGACTGGGGAATTTTCTGGATCTCACCATTCTTGAGCTTCTTTTTTCGCGGATTGTAGTCCAACAATGCCTTTTTGGAGACGATCTGTTTGACGTGAAACTCGACAATGTAGAGCAACGGCGAAACCACAATTCCGTCTTTTTCCCGCAGGCAAACGGAACATCCGGTGACGTCACCAAACAAACCCGCCCTGATCTTTTTCTGAATTTTCTTGCTCGCTTTCTCGGCGTCATGAAACTGCTGCTCAAGCTCCGATTCGCGGGCAGCAATTTCCGCCTCAACCTCACTGGGTCCGATCATTCTCTCAATTGATTTTGTTCGGACTCCCACGGTATCACCCTGTGGAGTGGGTTCGCCATAGAGCAGGCGGGCAGCCAGGCTGGACCCTTTCGGTTTGGAAAGAGCTCGCCCAGAACTTTGTTTGGACAAAGGACTCCTATGGGTTGTTGTTTTTCGACCGGTTTTTCCGGCAGCCTTTTTCCTCGTCGTTTTTTTGCGAGGAGTGCCATTGCCTGCTCGTTTTGTCTTTTTCTTTGCTGATTCTATTGCTGGCTCCGCCCTTTTCCTGGATGCCTTTGGCGCTTTTTTCCTTTTTGAAGATGTGGCACGTTTGTAGGTGCCGACTTTCTCTTGGTCTTTTTTGGGG
>JAYVKA010000497.1:0-8059 GCA_043768885.1 Planctomycetota bacterium | reverse complement strand
ACGCCGACAGGTTCCGAACCGGCGGTTGGTAAGCGACCTTTCTGAAGGAGGCGCGCGGGGGCAGGTCAACGCTTGATCATTTTGTTTTCGCCCTTTGGTCCCATGCCGAACGACTATTGGGCGAAGACCCTGCTTCCTCGTTGCGGTTAGCTTGGGTCGACGAGGTCTTGCTGATATGACTCAATTACCGGCTGGAAATCAATTCCAGTCGAGGCAAGACGCTCGGCGACCTCGTTGAACAGGCGGCTTCCCTTTCGCTCCAATGACCGGCGCATCTTTTGGGGAATCATTCGGGCGCGGCCTTCTATCGAACTGGTGATATTTCGCATCGCGGTGCGGGCAGGAATCGCAAACAGTCTTTGCTCCTCCAGAGTGAAGTTGGCGAACTTCAGGACGCGGAGAGCATCATGCATGCTGCTCGAAATCGTGGCGAATAACGTGTTTGATTTGGAATTAGTCAACTCGGCAATGAGGTTATCGAAAAAAGCTGGATTGGTTCAGATTTTGGCGATCGCCGCCTCGCGAACGGCGCGGCTTTTACAGTCGCAGAGCGCGACAAGTTTGACGAAATCGTGCCGCGGGTAAAGTTCCGAAACTTCGGCGAGTAATTCCTTTTTTGCATTGAAGTTCCAGTGACGGATGAGATCTAGTGCTATCTGAACCCGATTACGCCCTGGAAGAACCAGTCGGTATCCGACGTACCCGCCACAAAAAGCCATGTTGAAGGCTGCGATAGCGAACCATGGAAAAATCACGCTCTTGAGCGGAATTCCCATTCCAGGACGCGGATTCAAACAGAGGATCACCAACAGTATTGTCAAAGCAGGGAAAACCTGAAGGGGAAGTTGCGAGAAAATGAGATGAAGGAGCCTGCCGAGCCCCGACGGCTCGAAACGGAGGAAGGCCGAAATCACGGCCATCGAGGCGGCGGCAAAGACGACAAAAGCGTAAAGCACAACGCGGTTGGCTGGCAACCAGTCGAATCCTCCGGCCGCCGTCACGCATAGCAACGATACCACGAGTAACAGCCACATTGGAACAAAAATGAACAGCCCAGCGAGAACTCTATTGATGGCACCGCCCATGTCCATGCTTTTTCGATTCATCTCTCTGTGCGGGAACTGAAATGGAATTACATAAAGCAGAGCCGTGATGCCGACGCAGACATTCCTCAAAGTTTGCTGGGTTTCGGATGGATTGATATTGATATTTGTGCAGGCGGAAACGACGCGAGTTCCTGTTGTTGTTCGCCAGTTGCTTGCCTTCATGATCGTACCACGATAAGTGACACCGGTGCTTCGACAAGCCTGATCGTTTGCTGGATCGGTATACAACGTTGCTGACTCAGCGTGTGTTGTACCGCTTTATCGAGTCGGGCGAGTTTGTTTGAAATTCAACAAGGTTCAAACACAGTCAGGCATTGCCTACTCCATGTCGTTCCGACGCTCGATTCGTCTGTCTGGAATGAACCACACGAGCGCGAAGGCTATCTGCGAGCTATCCGCATTTATTTGTTTGCATCTGGGGAACCATTATCTGCATATGGTTCTGGCTGTGCAACAATTGTATACGGACCGCAACTGGATGAGTCACGGGCGTGACGAGTTACTTCTCTGGGTCTGCATGAAAAAGCCCAGGGACTGATTGCAGATGTGCTTAAACCAATTGATTTGGAAAATCCGACCGAAGAACAACAGTCAATCCTGATCAGTTTGGCACCAGCCGTCGCGCCGTACGATTTGGAAAAGGCCCATTCGTTTGCTTCACTGGCGAAGGAAGGGGCTTCCCGAACCTTTGCCCTTGCCGACGTAGCCGTGCCCCTGTTGGAACGGATTGTACTAAAGGGCATTCGTGAGATCGCGGCCCTGACCGGAGACGCCAAGGCTCCCGTCGATTCAGTTCCAGGATTGTGAGTTTGGGAATTGCCGCTGGTGCATTTGGCCAGCCCGGAACCAGGTTTGAATGTAGTGGATCTTGCTAAAGATCCCGCACCACACCACAGGTTTTTTAGGAATATCCACTACCGCCAATCTCAAAATCAAGACTTGACACTTCACAAGAAATCGTAATCTGTGTCCTCGGTTCGCCTGAAGCACTGATGATTACCGGTTGCCGGGCGAATTGAATTTTACAATGCGCCGGAAATTCGAGGCAGAATCAGTTGGTTGTTAAATGATCCATCCCAGGGCACAATGGGGACACACTGACATTCTTTTGGAAATTGATCGTTAATCCGCGATGGCGACAAGGCCCGGGGGAGGATTCCCGACTGTTTTTGCAGGGCCCTTAGTGCGCTCGGGATCGATGCTCAGCTGTTTCCATGAGTTCCCGGAATCATTCTACAGGATCACAATGACGAAAATTATCTATGCCTTGTTCACAGTCTTGTTCGTTTGTTTGATTGGATGCCAGCATGAGACGGCTCCCGGTTTGGGTGTTGCCTCCAACAGCGCTGTGCCGGAAAAACCGGCGGTCGATTCGGCTGCTCCGGTCGTCGCCGATCCTGGCGCAAAAGAAACACCTACCAAAATCGGGGCCGAAAACAAATCAGGAGCGGGGATTGTCCACGGAGAAGGTGCAAACGGCGCTTTGCATGTCCTCGCATGGAATGTCGAATCGGGGATGAGTAATCCGAAAGTGATCGCTTCTCAACTGGGGGAGCATCGGGGGCTGGATATTATTGTCTTGACCGAGGTCTTGGCGTCCGAGTTTGAAAATTTTCGGGGGGCGATTCACGCTTCGGGTGATTCGAAGTATGCGAGCATCAATAGCGAGAGTGGCGGCGAGGACCGAATCGAGGTGATTTACAACGAAGCCCGCCTGGAATTGCTCGAAAATACCGAGCCGAACGAGATGCGGGGGCAGGCTGTGAATACTGGCCGACACCGCAGCCCGATCGTTTGTTTGTTTCAGGACCGCACGAGTGGCGAGCGGTTTTACGCTGTTGCTGTGCATCTGGCGCGGGGCGATGGTGAGTTTCGCAAACAACAGGCGATTGCGATTCGCGAATGGGCTCGCGACCAGGCCGACTCGGTGATCCTGATTGGCGATTTGAATTTCGATTATGTCTTCGAAACCGATCGCGGTAATGAAGCGTTCGAGGAATTGGCCCGTGACAATGTGATGACCTGGGTTCGGCCTGAAGAAATGATCGACAGCAACTGGTACGACGAAGCGGGGGACGGGACGGACGATTATCCGGGTTCGCTATTGGACGGTGCCTACGTTTCCGGGCCAGCGAATGGATGGAGTCCGACTTGCCGGATTTTGGTGCGCGAAGGGGATTTTCCGGACGACCTGGAAACCAGTGACCACCGGGCGATCGCAATCGATCTGTTTCCGGTCGCCAAAGCCAGCCAATAAAGAACGGCAAGGGTAACCGGGGTTGGAAATCCCTGTCGAAACTCACAAATACGGCTTTCGTCATTCAACGCTTTTGCGCCAATTATTGTTGCAGCATTTTGCTGCTACTCCACCAAACATTTCGGTCGTTGTTTATCCATTTGAGAAACATTGTTTTTCGAATCGTCGGGGGTGGGGGACAATAAAAAAATGCCGCCGGGAAAGCCGGGTCCCGACGGCACGATCGCTAATTTAATTTTGGGCTTCGTTTGACGGATGCCTGGTTGGTTTTACCTGCCGGCCACCGAGTTGGCGGTTGGATTCACGGGTTGGCTCTTTCGGGCCAGGGAAATTGCGGCTCGCAAGACGTTGTCGTCGTTCTGGGCCGAGGCACTGTTTGCCAGCTGGTCTTCGAATGCTGGCCGGGCCGTTTGGACGATTTCGACATCCGGTTTGACTCCAACCTGATTGATCACAGAACCAGTCGGCGAATAGAACTTGGCTGTTGTCAGCCGAATTCCTCCGCCGGATATGTTCAGCGGGAAAATCCCCTGCACACTGCCCTTGCCGTAACTTGTTTCGCCGACGATCTGTCCGCGTTTGTGGTCATGAATCGCTGCGGCGAGAATCTCACTGGCACTGGCCGAGTTGTTGTCGACCAAAACAACCAGCGGCACGTTCCAGGTTCCGGCCGGGCTGGCGCGGTGCGTGAAATCTTCCAGCGGGTTGCGTCCCCTGGTCGATACGAGGACTCCGTTGGCTACAAACCGGTCAGCCACTTCGACTGCCGCTGTCAACAATCCGCCCGGATTGCCTCGCAAATCCATGATCAGCGAACGCATGCCCGATTTTTGAAGTTGCCAAAGAGCCTGATCGAAATCCCGGGCTGTCGTTTTCTGAAAGCTGGTAATTCGCAGGTAGCCTACACCCGAAGTTGCGTCGACGATCTGAATGTTGTCAACGCTGGGAATCTCGACCCGCCGTCGAACAACTTGTACGTCGGAAGTTTTTGAATTTCGTTCTATCGAAATAACGACCTTCGAACCTTCGATACCACGAAGCATATCGGCACCGACATCGCTGCCGATATTCGAAATCAGTTGTCCATTGACGGCCATGATGCGGTCGCCCGCGAGAACGCCTGCCTGACTGGCCGGACCGCCGCCGATGACATTCACGATATCGAGCGAATTGTCTTGCGTTTTCAGCTCGACTCCCAGCCCGACAAAGTTGCCTTCGATCTGCGACATCGTTTCGCCGTACTGACTGTCTGACAGGAATGCCGAGTATGGATCGAGCGCGGAGACGGCTCCGCAGATGAACTCAAAAATACATGCCTGTGGTGGCAGTCCCACGGTCTTTTGCAAATGCTCGGCACAATGCCCGGAAACCCAGGCGACGTCTGTTCGTTGCTGAACAACGTACTTGTTGAGCGACGTGGTCAGGTCTTCGAAGGACTTGTCGATCTGTGCGGAGGTAGCATTGGACAAGTATCGTTGCTGATACTCAGGTGACTTCAGGGCAAGTTTCAGACTGGTCAGCCCGAACCGGGCAATTTCATTCCAGTCCGGTTCGTCCACGTAATAGGACTGTATTTTCAGCAGGATCTCGGAGTACAGGTTCTGTGCCGATGTTCCTGACGTCGCCTGAACCTGGGCCAGGAAACTCGAATCCGTCTGTCGCCGATCCAGGTCGTAATGCAATCTGGCCAGCGAACGACGGTGCTGGAGCTGTTTGTCGTTGGGGTTGGCCCGCAGGGCCTGTTGATACAGGATCAGGGCGTCTGACCAATGCCCCTGGTTTTCCAATGCGATTCCGGTCGCGATGGTTTCGTTTACGGCGACATTGTTGCTGGCCGTATCGCCATTGTTCGCAGCGAGGACAGGAGAGGCAGCGATTGAGATGATCAACAGCATCAACGTACACGTCAGTACGCTAATCGCGCGTCGGATCATTCGAAGTTTTTCGTCCATGTTTTCAGTTACCGTCCGGGTGACAGATCGTTTGGAACAGGGCACCGCGACAGATTGGGAGCGGCACAGTACCTTGCGAGCAACGATCGATTCAGGATAGCGATTCACTGGAGGTGTGCTGCCTGACGAAGCACACGGAATCACACGCTCATTCAAAGAGGCGTGTAAAAGTAAATCACGATTTTCAACGGGTCAAAAAAATCGAAATGATTTTTGCCCGCGTGATCCTCACAACCACGAACTCTCCCCAAATGCCATCCGGTCATTCGGATGGCGGAAAGACTGAGGGAGAAAAATTATGAGGTGCATCCCGGCGGAGAATGTACGAATCACGGATCAGGAGGGTTCATCGAAAATGTAAACGGGTGGGAAGGCCGGAAAAACCGGCACACTTTCCAGCCTTTCGACATGGGGCCGGAGCGAATCGTGTCGCCCGGCCCGCGAATGGTCAATCAGCTTGTTGACCACGCGCTGTCCAGAGGCAGGACGGCATCGAGTACCGGGAAGACGGCACTGGCACTGGACTGCTCTTTCTTGCCGCCACGTCGGCGTTTTGATTTCAACTGGGCCCATTGTCGCGTCTCGACTTCGAACACGTCTGCCGTTTCATAACGTGCGATCCGCTTTCCGTCAGCGAACGGTCCGATCAATCCCCGAAAGATCGGCATGCCCCGCAAGGAAAGCTCGGTGCTGCAATCGTCAATTCCGGTTTGATCGTAGTTACTGCTAACCGAGTCGATCGATTCGTAATCGCGAATCCGAATCGAGCCGTCCGACTCACGTGAAACGACACGAATCATTTTGCCTTCAGCCACGCCCGCTCCTTTTCTCCGCCCGCAAGCGGAAGTTGTACGCTGGATTTGTGTTCCGGTGATGACAATCATGCCGGTGGTCATGTTTGCGTTATCCACTGACGCAACCAGAACACCGGTAACCGGAATCGCTCAATGTGCTTGTTGCCTGTCCCAAAAAGGGGTCAGATCCCCTGAAAACCAGTGAGGGTCAAACCCCTTTTGGGACAGGTGCTTGTTCAATTTGGCCAGCCCAAAGCAGTCCATAGAGCAGGGCGTGACAATCGTCCATGATGGTTGGCCGTTGTCGTTATCGTCCAGGTGATCGCAACAACCGGAAAATATTTCCTGTTGTTACACTGACCCGCAACTTCGGAATTGGCGGAACGGATGGCAGATTGCTCAAGCGCGAAGAAACCGGAAAATCGATTTCCGGAAGAGTCGGATTTTCGGTTCAGGCCAGGGAGGGAACGCGGAGTTCAAGCGGCGAAGCGCGTTGCGATCAAAGATCGCTCGATGAACTTGCCGCTGATTAGAATCGACGAGCAGTGTTCGCTGCGGCAGGTTCGAGAACGATAATCCGGTCAGCCGTGACGTGGTTCAGTTTCAGTTTTTGATTGAAGCCGCGCTGCCCCTTGATGCCGACTTTTGATTTCACGTACCGGTGAAGATTCAAACCGGGTGCAGGTGTTATCTGATAGATGATTCGTCCCGTATCGTCCTGTAGGACGAAAGTCGGCTCTAACTTGCCATTGTCCTGTGCAAGTTCATTCAGCCATCCATGAGCGTCGTACGTCGCTCCCAGTTCTATCGAAGTGTCTATTCCCGCTCCAACCGGGCGTTCTCCGGAAGCAACGGACGCTATGGTAGGCGTGCGAACCGTGCCGACCAGGTTGGCCCTGGTTCGTCGCAGATCATCGACTTTGCGAATGAGCTTTGACGCCTGATCCCGTTCCGACGCTTCAGTTGCCGTTGACTGGATGCGGGTCAATTCGGAAGCAATCCGGTCGAGTTCCCAATACTCCGGTGGCTTGATGATTTCCGAGGCAATTTGAAGATCAATTGCGGCGAGGTCGTTGCCTAGCCTTTGATCACCAAATGTTGGCGTTGTGATGGAATCGACGTTGGGTTCGAAAAGCAAGTTACGTTGTTCCTGCGTCGTCGCCATCGACAGTTGCGACACGGAGTTTTGCAAGGAAGCAAATCGTTCCGGTGTTTCAGCCCAACGGCCCGGCTCAAAAGCCCTTCCCGGGTTCGGCAAATCACCGGAGACCATTTGAATTGGATTGCGTGCCGGCCTCCAGCCTTCATCGGCCAGCGAAGGCAGGACGCTGCCAGCGCGGTTTCCCATTTGCGACCGGATTTCCGAATCCAGGTCTTTTGTAATTTCTCCACGATCAGACTTGTCGTTCAGTTCGGACTCAACCAACGGTGGAGGCTGATCAGCAAACGGATCGTCCAACTCACCGGATTGTTTTTCCTGGGCACTCGCAAGCCGTACTGCAGAGTTCTTCAGAATTGAATTTCCATTTTCCGATGAAGTGCCACGGTCAGCTTTGGGAAGCGACGTCGCCGGATCGGGCAACTGCAAATTGTCGGCATGAACCCAGCGGAATTCGCCGGCCGGTGGAGCTATTTGAAGCCAGATCGTCGAGAAACCTTCGGGGTTTGGCCACGATGCTTCGCCGAGTATGGCGACCGTTTCCCCTTCTTCCAAACGGACTTGCCAAAGCGGTTTTTCGACGGGACCCAAGCGTGTTCCGACCCACGCTTGCAAACCTGCTTCACTCACCCGACCGAAACCATCTGATGTTTTTTCGATTCCTGATTCGGGAACCAGACAAAAGCTGCCGGCAACTGGCCGAATCGCGCACCAGCCACCTGGATCGAATCGCCAAATTTCAACAACATTGCCCTGGTTCAGGATTTCGGTCGGGTAATGAACGGAGCCCG